>DATFQM010000041.1:0-33710 GCA_035264265.1 Thermoleophilaceae bacterium | reverse complement strand
GGAGATGTACGGCGTCTCTACCGAGGTCTCCGTCAAGGCGGTCGAGGCGGACAGCCGGATCCTCATCGAGTGGGGCAATGGAGACGAGTCCACGACGGTGGAGTTTCGCTTCATCCCCTGGGAGGACGACACCACCTTCGTCCAGCTCACCGAGACCGGGCTCAGCGGTGATGGAGATGAGATCGTCTCCAGCGTCGCTGGCTCCACCGGCGGCTTCTGCCAGGTCCTGTGCGCGCTGAAGGCGCTGCTCGAGCACGACGTCGTACTAACCGTCGTCCGGGATCGTTTCCCGAAGGGTCTCGAGCTTTGAGTCTCTTTCACCGCCGACTCGTGCTCGCCGGTGTGAGCTGCATCGTGTCGCCGGTCTCGAGGAGCGTCTTGAGGTTGGCGAGGAGCTCTGGCCAGCCTCCGGTCTGCTCGGTTCGGCCGCTGACGGCCTCGAGCAGCGCGCTGCCAGGCGCGAATCCGTCGTGGATTACGGTCAGCTTGACGGCGTCGCCGACCGGCTCGAGCTCGAAGCGGACGTGTGAGCGCGGCTCGCGTTGAAGCTCGGCGAGGCGCTCCGCGGACCATCCGAACAGCTCAGCGTGATGTTGCTGGGGGGGAGGCCACGTGTAGGACAGACGTCGATAGGGCACCGCTTCGAGGACGACCACGTCGCGATCCCTGGGCTCGTCGTCGGGCCCTTCCTGCCAGAGGACAGGCGAGCCGACCTGCCAGTCCGAGTGCAGTCCGGCGCCCCAGTAGCGCCGTGTGAAGGTGGGGTCGGTGAGCGCCTGCCACAGCCGCTCGGGCGTCGTCCTGATGTAGGTGGCGTAGACGAACTGGGTCTGTTCCATGGCGGTGTCCTCCAACGCTCGCTTGAGGTCGGCGAGCGCGGCGGCGCGCTCGCGGTCGTAGCGGTTCATCCAGCGCTCGCCGATGTCGTTGATGGGGGCGGCGTTCAGGAAGTGCAGCTTCTGCCGTCCCCGTCGTGCCGTGGTCACGACACCGGCCGCCTCCAGGACCGCCAGGTGCTTGGAGACCGACTGCCGTGCCATGTCCAAGCCATCGCACAGCTCCCGCAGGCTCTGACCGCTGCGCCTGTTCAGACGGTCGAGCAGCCGGCGGCGGGAGGGATCCGCGAGCGCCTTGAAGACGGCGTCCATCGTCATCGCCGCCAATCATGCAGCCGCTGGGCTGCCTGTCAAGGCTGAGACAGCCCGCTTCTGTTGGACCGCTGATCCATCCTGGGCACACATTGGGTGTCCCCTCTCGCATCTCGTTGGGCGAAAGGCCCGCTTCGGTGGCGCGGCCGCGGCTCGAACGGTCAGGGGCCAAGACTCGGGCCTCCCGTGGCACTTAGCCGGGCCCACAGCCCGGCTAGGTGGCACGTTGCGGCCGAGCGGCTGACGAAGCCGACCGGCGGGCGAGGGTACCGGTGAGATTCGCGTTCCGCTCCCTACCCAGCTGCATTTCCGCCCACGGAAAAGCGAGAGGGGGGTCCGTAATCCGGATCAGTGCATACCCAGTGCCAGGAGCGGCGGCCCTCGCGAGCAAAGGTGATTGCATGGAATCGTCCTTTAGTCGGAGGGTGATCCTCGAGAATGGGTTGCCGCTGCCCCTGCGCGGATAGTCCTGGCGGCCCGGGCAGAGGGCCGCTAGGCGCGGGCCGGCTGCATCGACTCGCTCTCGTGCGCGTACTCCGAGCCCTCCACGTCGAGCACTGGGAGCCGGTCGTCCAGCCACTCGGGCAGCCACCACGTGGTGAGGCCGAATAAGCGCATGGTCGCCGGCAGCAGCACGAGGCGCACGATCGTGGCGTCGATCAGAACGGCCGTGGCCAGTCCCACGCCGAACTGCTTGAGGACGACGAAGTCGGAGAGCGCGAAGGCCGTGAAGACCGCGATCATGATCGCCGCGGCGCCCGTCACGACCCTGGCGGTCTTCTCGATTCCGAACTCGATCGCCGCGTTGTTCGACTGCGTGCGCACGAACTCCTCCCGCATCCTGGTCAGGAGGAAGACCTGGTAGTCGATCGAGAGCGCGAAGGTGATCGTGAAGATGGTGGCCACCGACAGCACGTCCAAGGCCCCCGCTCCGCCCAGCGGCGGGTTGTCGCCGACGAATAGCAGCGACAGGACGCCGAACGCCGCGGCCACCGTGATCAGGTTGAGGATCACCGCGATCGCCGGCAGGAACAGCGAGCGCAGGATCAGCACGAGCATCAGGAAGGTGACCAGCGCGATCATCGCCACGAGCAGCGGCAGGCGCCCGGAGGTGACGCGGTCGTAGTCGACCATCTTCGCGGCGGTGCCCCCGACGGCCGCGTCAAGGCCGCTGTCCTTCTCGAACCTCCGCGTCTCCTTCTCGACGTTGTCGATGAGCTTGGTAGTGCGCGGGTCGTTCGTGGGAACGTTTGGCAGGATCGAGATGCGCCCGACCTCCCCGCCGCCCTTGTCCGCGTCGACCAGGAACGTCGACGCGTCGCGGTCCAGGGCGTGGGCGCCGTCCAGTGCGGCGACCTGCACGTAGCCGGAGTCGAAGAAGTTGGGCGACTTGTTCTGGAGCTGGTCGAGGGCCCTGAGCTGCCTGAAGGGTCCGCTGCGGGTGATCAGCTGGTCGCGCCCGGTGGCAGCCTCGTCCCGGCCCTGCGCGAGGCCCGACTCGAGCGGCGCGCTGCGCCGATTGCCAGACTCGAGCCCCTCGGCCAGCTCGCCCGAGCCCGCGTCGATGCGGGCCAGTCCCCTGCGCAGCTCCGCCGACCCGGCCGCCAGCCTGCCCAGACCGCGCTCGAGCCGAGCGTTGCCCCGCTCCAGCTCGATCAGGCCGTTGTGCAGCCGGTTCGCCCCCGCCGCCAGCTGCCGGGCAGCCGTGGAGGCCTCGCGGGCCCCCGCCGCCAGCCGGGCGGCGCCATCCGCGGCCCGGCCGGCCTCGGAGGCGGCCTGGGCGATCGAGGCGTCCAGTCCGCTGTAGCCGGGGGCGACCCCCGCGCCGGTCAGGGGGTTCCGCCCCGTGGCGGCGCCCAGGGCCGTGCCCACCTGCTGGAGCGCCTGCCCGAAGAGCGGGTCGGTTTTCCCGATCGTCATCCGATTCAGCGTGTTGAAGGCGGCCTGCGTCTGCTGCTCGGTGATCCGCGCGGGCGCGCGGAGCGCCGTGAGGCGCCCCTGTCCGGCGCGCAGCTCGGTGGCGAGCCGGTCGGCCCCGGGCGCGAGCTCGCCGGAGAGGCGGTCGCTGAGCTCCTGGTTGCCTCGAGCGAGGTCGGCCGAGCCCACCCTTGCCCGGTGCGCCCCGGCGGTGAGCTCGCCGGCGCCGGCGGCGGCCCGCCGGTTGCCGGCCGCGAGCCTGCCGGACCCCTCACTCGCGTGCGCGGACCCGGCCCGGAGCCGGCGGGCGCCGAAAGCCGCGCCCAGCCGCCCGCCGCGCAGCTGGCGGACGCCGCTCGTCGCCTGGGCGAGCTGACGCGCGGCCCGCGAGAGGTCCCGCTCGCCCTGCCTGAGGTTCCGCCTGGCGCGCCTCACCGCGCGAGGCGCGTCGCGCAGTGCCCTCGTCTGCTGGCTGAGCGTCCCTGGGCCGAAGGCGGCGCTCACGTCGTGGATCCGTGCCAGCCGCCGCTCGAAGGGATCGATCTCCTTGAGGTCCGAGGGGTCCATCACCGTTCCCCTCGGCGCCTCGATCGCAACCTCCACGGTGGGTCCGAAGCCGGCCGCCCGCACCCGATCGTAATCGTCGAGGCCCTTGCTCCCCTTGGGCAGCTGGCGCGGATCCGGTGGGATCATCTCCATAGCGCCGACGGGGGAGGCGATTATCAACAGGATCGCGAGCACCAGGGCGGCAGCGAGAGCCGGCCGGCTCGACACCCGCCTGACGAGACCGCTGAAGATGCTTCCCTCTCGACCGCGGCCTCCGAACGACCACCTGTTGACGTTGTGGCCGAGCAGGCGCACGGCAGCGGGCGCGACCAGGGCGGCGCTGACCATGCTCAGGGTCGCCGAGACAATCGCTCCCACGGCCGAGGAGAGCAGGACGGTGCCCGGCGACAGGAAGAAGGAGACCAGCATGATGGAGACCAGCACGGTGCCGGCGAAGACCGCGGTTCGCCCAGCCGTGTTGGCGGCCAGCGAGGCCGCCTGTCTAGGGGCCAAGCCTTGTTCGAGCGCCTCTCGGAAGCGCGTGATGATCAGGAGCGAGTAGTCGACTCCCAGCGCCAGGCCCACCCCGGAGGCTAGGCTCAGCGAGATCGCGTCCAGAGAGGCGAAGTCGAGGATGATCGAGATGACGCCAAAGGCGGCGAACACAGTGCCCTGGCCCATCACGAGCGGGATGGCCGCAGCGACCGGCGAGCGGAAGACGAGCAGCAAGACGATGATGAGGACGGGAGCCGCGATGAGCTCGGCTCTGTGCGCACCGTCCGTGGTCGCCTCGTTCAGCTCCTTGCCGATCGGGGCCTCGCCCGAGGTGTGCGCCACGAGGGGCGGCGAGACCCGCGCGTTGATGAAGCGCTCGAGGGGGGGAACGATGGTGCTCCTCGTCTCGCCCTTGGGAATCTTCAGGTCGAGCGCTATGACCGCCTTGGTCGGGCTGGGACGCAGCCGCTCGGCCCCCTGCCCCGCGCTCCACGGCGACAGCGCGCGCGTCCCCGGCCGCAGCGCAAGGTCGCGCGCCAGCGGCGGCCCCTGGCGCCCGATCTCCCGTCTCGGGCCCTCGAGCAGCACGACCGCGTCCTCCCCGAAGTGCCCGTGCCGGAGGCTGTCCCAGTGGGCCGCCTCGGTGCCGGGCACCAGCAGCTGCGTGGGGAGCACCTTGCTCTCGACTCCCCTGCCGACCAGGCCGAGCGCAACCGTGGCGATCAGCCAGCTCGCGAGCACGAGCCACGGACGCCGTATTGCAAAGCGAGCGACCCTGCTCATGGCACCTCCCCCGACGGGCACCATATTCGCCGGGGGGTAGCGGGCGCGGCCGCGGCTATGATCGCCCTCGTGGACGGGGGTCGATCGGCTTGAACCGGCTCCAGAACGACACGGTAGTCGCGTTGCTGGCAGGCCACGAGTGGTTCGCCTCGCTGACCGAGGAGGAGCTCGCCGGACTGGCTGAGCAGGCCGAGACGGTCAACTGGGATGCGGGGACGATCGTATTCGAGGAAGGGGAGCACGGGGACGATTGCTACGTCCTCCACAGCGGATCTGTGAAGGTCCTCCGCCGCTTCCCCGACGGCCGCCGCATAACGCTCGCCAGGCTCGGTCCGGGCAGCGTGGTGGGCGAGCTCGCGCTCTTCGACGGAGAGCGCCGGTCGGCGACGGTCGAGGCGGTCGAGCCCACGCTGGCGGTGGTCCTGGCCGGCAGGGACGTGATGTCGATCTTGCGGACAGACCCGGAGGCCGCGATCAGCGTCGCGGTCGGGCTGGCGGACCGTTTGCGGGCCGCCAACGAGCGCATCTTCGAGCACGCGCTGGCCACTGTGGCGGGACGCGTGGCCGCCACGCTGCTCGGGCAGGTCGAGGCGAGGCAGGCCCAGGGAGCCGGCGACCGGGAGGTTGAGGTCATCGGCAGCCCGATAGACGTCGCCAGGCTCGCGGGCACACCGCGCGAGAGCGCCACGCGCGTGATGCACTGGCTCGAGAACGAGGGCGTCATCAGCATGAAGCGCGGGAAGACCATCGTGCACGACCCCGCCGCGCTGAGCCGCTACCTCGGCTGACACCGGGACGCCCGCCAAGAGCACAGGTGGCTGTGGTGCGCGGGTGGGCGAGGCGACCGACGGACCGCCGCGGCAGGTGCTCCGTCCGACTCCCCGCCTACCGTGGCGCATACGTGCCGCCCTTGATCTCCAAGGAGGAGGCCCTCGAGCTCGGCCGCCTTGAGGACCGCGCTGCGATCGAGGCTCTCGTGGAGCGGGCCTGGCGGGTCCGGAAGGAGAGGTTCGGCGTCTCCACCGACATGTGCTCGCTGGTCAACGCAAAGTCAGGTGGCTGCGCCGAGGACTGCGGCTTCTGCGCGCAGTCGCGCTCCGCCGAGGCCGACACCCCGATGCACGCGATGATGTCGCCCGAGCAGATCCTCGAGCACGCGAGGGCCGCGGAGGCGGCGGGCGCGCACCGCTTCTGCATGGTCACCCAGGGCCAGGGCCTCTCGAAGCGCGACTTCCACAACGTGGTCGAGGGCGCCCGGCTCGTGGCCGAGAAGACCAACCTCAAGCGCTGCGTGTCGATCGGCCACCTCTCGGCGGCGCGGGCCGAGGCGCTCAAGCAGGCGGGCGTGCAGCGGGTCCACCACAACGTGGAGACCGCTCGCAGCCATTACCCCGAGGTCTCGACCACGATCCGCTACGAGGGCCGCATCCGGACGATCGAGGCGGTCCGCGAGGCGGGGCTCGAGACCTGCGTGGGCGGCATCCTCAACCTCGGCGAGTCTCCCGAGCAGCGAGTGGAGATGGCATTCGAGCTGTCCGAGCTGGACCCCACGAGCGTCCCCATCAACCTCCTGAACCCACGCGCCGGCACGAAGTTCGGGGAAAGGGCGCTGATGGATCCGTGGGAAGTCATCAAGTGGGTGGCGATCTTCCGCCTGGTCCTGCCCGACGCCCTCTTCCGCCTCTGTGGAGGGAGAAACGAGAACCTGGGCGCCGGCGAGCTGCAGCGGCTCGCCGTCAAGGCCGGGCTCAACGGGGTGATGATGGGCAACTTCCTCACCACGCTGGGCTCGGACCCGGAGTGGGACCGCTCCCTATTCGAGGAGCTGGGCCTCGACGTCGCCCGGCAGCCCGACAACGGCACCAACCCTCGGCCCGACAATCGCTCCGGCTGGCTTGAGGGTGAGCCGCCCCGCACCCCGGTCGACGAGCTGATCGACAAGCAGTCCGAGGCCAACTTCTGGAACCCGGTGACGCACCTGCGGCGTGTGAAGAAGCGGCACGTGCCGGCACCGGACTCGCCCTCCGTCCCCCCGAGCGACGACGAGCAGCCCACGCGGGAGCTGCCGGCCGTGATCCACGTCGCGCCCGAGCGCTCGGCCCAGCCACCCGACTTGGCGGCCTAGTGACCGAGATCGAGGACCGCCTCGCGGAGATACGCAGCCGCGGGCTTTACCGGCGGCTCCGTGTCGTGTCCGGCCCGCAGGGACCGCGCGTGCTGCTCGACGGGCGTCCCGTGCTGCTCCTCTGCTCGAACAACTACCTCGGGCTGGCCGACCACCCGGGTGTCCGCGAGGCCGCGGCCGAGGCGGCGATGCGCTACGGGGCCGGCGCCGGCGCCTCGCGTCTCGTCTCGGGGAACATGACGATTCACCGCCGGCTCGAGGAGCGGCTCGCCGAGTTCGAGCGCTCCGAGGCCTGTGTCCTGTTCGGGTCTGGCTACCTGGCGAACGTGGGCGTGATCTCGACGCTCGCGCGCGAGGGGGACGTCGTGTTCTCCGACGCGCTCAACCACGCCTCGGTGATCGACGGCTGCCGGCTCGCCAGGGCGGAGACCTTCGTCTACGACCACCGCGACACCGAGCAGCTCGAGTGGGGGCTCCGCCAGGCCGATGGCCGGGGATCGCTGATCGTGACCGATGGCCTCTTCTCCATGGACGGGGACCTCGCGCCGCTCGAGGAGATCATAGACCTGGCCGCCCACCACGACGCCAGGGTGATGGTGGACGAGGCGCACGCCATCGGGGCGATCGGACCCGGCGGGAGAGGGACGGTGGCCGCCGCCGGGCTCGAAGGCGAGGTCGACCTGATCGTCGGCACCCTGGGCAAGTCGCTCGGCTCGTACGGCGCCTTCGTCTGCTGCGACACGCGGTTGGCCAAGTACCTCGTCAACTCCGCCAGGACCCTGATCTTCAGCACCGCGCTGCCGCCCCCCGCCGTGGCCGCGGCGAGCGCGGCGCTCGCCCTGCTGCACGAGCAGCCGCGCCGGGTCGACAAGCTCCGGCGCAACGCGGAGGCGCTTCGCGAGGAGCTGGAGCGGGGGGGTTTCCCCGCGCCGTCGACCACGCAGATCGTCCCTCTCCTGATCGGCGACGCCGATGCCGCCGTGAAGGCCAGCGAGCGGGCGCTCGAGCAGGGCGTGTTCGCCCAGGCCATCCGCCCCCCCACAGTCCCCGCCGGCACGTCCCGGCTGCGCCTGTCCGTGATGGCCTCGCACACGCGATCCGAGCTGCGCGAGGCCGCGGGGGTACTGGCCGCCACCATGCCCGGAGCGGCGCGCGCGTTCGCCTCGCTGCCTGCGGCCACCGATCAGGCGCCTCGCGTCTTCGACGGCCTGCGCGACGCGGCCTAGACGGCGCCGCGTGCGCGGCGTCTTCGTCACCGGGACCGACACCGGGGTCGGCAAGAGCGTCGTGGCCGGCGCGGTGTGCGCGGCGCTCGCCCGCCGCGGCGAGGCGGTCGCCGCCTTCAAGCCGGTGGTCACCGGCCTCGAGGAGGAGACCGGCGCGTGGCCACCTGATCACGAGCTCCTCGCCGCCACCACGGGCCAGCCGCCGGAGGAGGTGGCCCCCTACCGCTTCGGTCCGGCGGTCTCCCCCCACTACGCGGCCGAGCTGGCGGGCGAGCAGGTCGAGCCGGGGGACCTCCTCGACGCGGCCCGCCTGGCGGGGGAGCGGGCCGACGCGCTCGTGTGCGAGGGCGTCGGCGGGCTGCTCGTGCCGCTCACGCCGGGCTACCTCGTCCGCGACCTGGCGCTCGACCTCCGGCTGCCGGTCGTGATCGCGGCTCGGACCGGCCTAGGGACGATCAACCACACCCTGCTCACTGTGGAGGCCGCGAAGCGGGCGGGGCTGAGCGTGCGCGCGGTCGTCATGACCCCCTGGTCCCACGAGCCCGAGCCGATCGAGGCGTCCAACCGCGCAACCGTCGAGCGACTCGGCCAGGTGCCGGTCAGCGGGCTGCCTTCGACGGATCCCGAGTCACTGGCCGCCGCGGGGGCTGAGCTGACGCTGGACGACTGGCTCTAACCTCGCCTGGATGCCCGAGGACGACCGGCCCGAGCTTCTCGTGAAACTGCACGAGCGACGCTTGCACCATCAGCAGCGGGGGCGCCTGCACCGTGCCGCGATCGTGGCCCTCGGTTTCTTCCTCATCATGATCGGGATCGTGATGTCGGGGCCTGGCGTACCCGGGCCGGGTATCGCGACGATCCTGGTCGGCCTGACGTTCCTGGCGCTCGAGTTCGACCGCGCCGAGCGGCTGCTTGAGCGGGCGATCCGCTGGGCCGACGTCGCCAAGGACCGCGCGGAGCAGTCGACGCGCCGGGAGCGGGCTCTGAGCGCGGCGGCAGGCCTCCTCGCGCTCGCGGCAGTCGTCGCCGCCGTCCTGCTCTGGGACATCCCGCTGCTGCCTGTCTGAATGGCGCCCTTGCAGTAGACATTTCGGGTGCTCGGCCGAATGGCCGGGTGCGGGGCCGCCCGCCAAGGCCTAGGTCCTAAGCCGGCGCTTCCTCCTGCTTGCGCTGGCGTTCCGCCTCCCGCAGCTCGACGCGCCGGATCTTGCCGGTCAGCGTCTTCGGCAGGTCGTCGACGAACTCGATCTCCCGCGGATAGGCGTAAGCCCAGTGGCGCTCGCGGACGTGCGCCTGGATCTCGGTCACGAGCGCCTCCGAGCCGGAGTGACCCTCGGCGAGGACGATGAACGCCTTGACCACGTCGCCGCGCCGGGGGTCCGGCGAGGCCACGGCGGCGGCTTCCTTGACCGCCGGGTGCTCGACGCAGGCTGACTCGACCTCGAAGGGCCCGATCCTGTATCCGGCCGAGATGATCACGTCGTCGGCGCGGCCCGCGTACCAGAAGTAGCCGTCCTCGTCGGTCTGAGCCGCGTCGTTGGTGTGGAACCAGTCGCCGCCGAAAACCTCCTCGGTGTCCTCGGGACGGTTCCAGTAGCCGAGCGGGTAGTGGGGGTTCGATCGCGCCCGCAGGCAGATCTCACCGCGCTCGCCGGGTGGCCGCGGCCGCTCGTCTTCGTCGAGGATCGCGACCTCCCAGCCCGGAATCGGTAGCCCCATCGAACCCTCGCGCACCTCGACGGTCGGGAAGTTGCCGCACAGGGGGTAGCTCTCGGTCAGGCCGTAGTAGTCGAGCACGGTGATGCCGTACTGCTCGCGGAACCAGCGGATGACCTCCGGGTTGAGCGGTTCCCCGGCAGAGCAGGTGACCCGCAGCTCCGGCAGCGGGTAGCGCTTGCCCGCATCGCCCACGCCGGTCATCGCCCGCAGCGCCGTCGGCGTCGTGAACATGTTCTGGACCCCGTGCTTCGAGAGGAAGCGCAGGTGCTCCTCGGGGTCGTAGCCGCCCTTGCGGGCGTGGACGAGAGCAACCGCTCCGTAACGCCAGGGGCCCAGCAGCGGGCAGATCCCCGCCGCCCAGGCCCACTCGCCGGAGCCGTGGAAGAGCTCCCCGTCCCGGACGTCGTGGCAGAACTCGAACTCCTCGTGCGCGAGCAGGTAGCGGTGAGCGTGCAGAATGCCCTTCGCGTGGCCGGTGGTGCCCGACGAGTAGTACAGCTGTGCCGGATCGTCCGCGGCCGTGTCGACGACCCCGTAGGAGGATGAGGCCTTCTCGAGCTCCTGCGCCAGCCCCTCGTCGAGCACCAAGACCTCGTCGACGAGCCCGTCGGGAAGGCGGTCGCGATTCGCCGAATCGGTCACCACGACCTTGGCGCCGGAGTCGCGCAGGCGATGCTGGATGCCCCCGTCACCGTAGAGGACCGACAGCGAGAGCAGAATCGCCCCCCGCTTGTAGGTACCGATGAATATCGCCGCCGTTTCGGGGAGCGACGGCAGCAGGGTGGCGACCCGGTCGCCCCGTTCCACGCCGTGGGCCTCGAGGAGGTTGGCGAACCTGTTCGAGAGGTCCTGGAGCTCGCCGAAGCTGACGCGCCGCTCGTTGCCCTGCCAGTCTTCCCAGACCATCGCGAGCCGGTCGCGGTCGTGCTTGTCACAGACGTCCCAGGCGATGTTGTAGCGCTCGGGCACCTCCCAGCGATGTTGCGCGACCATCTCCTCGTGGGGGCCGAGGCGATACTTGCGGAAGCTCATTTCTCCTCCTTCCCCAGCTTGCAGCCGGCCGGCCGGCTGTCAGTCGTCGCCGCCGCCAGCGTAGTCGATGATCGACTTGTCGATCAGCCACTCCACCGGCGCCTTGTCGTCGGTATAGACGGAGCC
Organism: Thermoleophilaceae bacterium; assembly: GCA_035264265.1. Lineage (GTDB taxonomy): Bacteria > Actinomycetota > Thermoleophilia > Solirubrobacterales > Thermoleophilaceae > DASXBA01. The sequence goes on along the minus strand of DATFQM010000041.1, from coordinate 22,593 downwards.
ACCCCGGAGCGGCGCCCCCAAGCGACCGGCGGCGGCCGTAGCGGTCGGTCGCAGGCCGGCGGGCAACCGCGGCACCATCCGACGCAAGCGCGCCGCCGAGGCCCGTCTCGTGCCCGCCACGAGCAGCGTGTTGGTCGGCTCGATCGCGTCGCGCGCCACGTAGGGGAAGACATCCCCCATGGTCGCCGCAAGGACCTTCTCGAGGTCATACCGGCCCTCGGGGTGCCCGACATTGACGATCACGACACCCGCGGGCGCCAGCTTGTCGCGCACCAGCTCGAAGAACTCCCGCGTAGTCAGGTAGAAGGGAATGTAGGGCTGCCTGTAGACGTCGAGCGAGATCATGTCGTAGCGGGCGTCGATCCGGCGCAGGAAGGGACGCGCGTCCTCGTGGTACAGGTGCAGGTGCGGCCCTCTCATGTCGAAGTAGCGGCGCCCGATCTCGGAGAGCTTTGCGTCTATCTCGACCCCGTCCACACGGGCGACGGGGAAGAAGCGCCCGTAGGCGCGGGCCACCGTGCCCGCGGCATTGCCCAGCAGCGCCACGCGCCTCGGCGGCGGGCCTGGCCGCGCGAACGGGAGGACGAGGAAGCCGTCCCAGTAGTCGCCCGTGAGCACGGTCCCGGGTCGGTAGAGCGAGTGCTCGGCGTGGCCCTCGTTTAGCTCGAGCACCCGGCTGCTGTCGGAGCGCTCGACGACCCGCGCGTACTGGTACTCGGTCTCCGTCTCGTAGATCACCCTGCCGTCACCGGTCTGGGCCTTGAGGCTCCCGACCGGGAGCGCGATCAAGACGGCGATGGCCGCCGGGGCCAGCGCGTAGCGGCGCAGCGGCCGCAGCCCGGCGATGGCCACCAGCGAGATCGCCAGCGCGAAGATCAGGAACGTCCGTCGCGTCCCGACGAGCGGGATCAGGACCAGGGCCGAGAGCAGCGTGCCGAGCAGGCTGCCGGCGGTCGAGAGCGCGTACAGGCGGCCGGCCACCGTTCCGGCCTCCTCGATCTTCGACACAGCCAGCCGGATGGCGTACGGGGAGACAGCCCCCAGCAGCGTGATCGGCACCGCCACGAGCACGAGCACCGCCGCCAGCGAGCCGATGAAGGCGCCGGCCGAGACCTCGTCCAGCGCGTCGACCCCCAAGTCGAGCAGGGGATCGGCTACGAATGGCACGAGCGCGAGCAGCACCGCGGCGGTGAGCGCCAGCAGGCAGAGCCCGCGCAGGTGCGGGTGGCGGTCGGCGAGGCGGCCCCCGAGCCAGTAGCCGGTCGACAGAGCCACCAACACCACGCCGATCGTGTTCGCCCAGACGATCGTGGAGGCACCGAAGTAGGGCGCGAGCAGCCTGACGGCCGCGATCTCGGCGCCCAGCGACCCCGTGCCGACCACGAAGACGAGGAATGGCAGGGGCGGCATTCCGACCTGGACGATAGCTACGGTCGGCTGCCGTGGATCTGGTCTCGGCGGACCGCGCCTTCGTCTGGCATCCATTCACGCAGCAGCGCGGCTGGGAGCGGGAGGAGCCGCTGATCATCGAACGCGCGGAGGGGACGGAGCTGGTCGACGCGCACGGGCGCAGCTACATCGACGGCGTCTCGTCACTCTGGTGCAACGTCCACGGACACCAGCACCCGCGCATCGACGCCGCGATCCGCGACCAGCTCGGGCGCGTCGCCCATTCGACGATGCTCGGCCTCAGCCATCCGCCGGCCATCGAGCTCGCCCGCCGCCTGGCGGCGATCGCCCCGCCGGGGCTCACGCGCTGCTTCTATTCGGACTCGGGCTCCACTTCGGCGGAGGTGGCCCTCAAGATGGCCTTCCAGTACTGGCACCAGCGAGGCGAGCCCGGCCGGACCCTCTTCGTCGCTCTCCACGGTGCCTACCACGGGGACACGATCGGCTCGGTGTCGGTTGGCGGCATCGACCTCTTCCACTCGCTCTACCGCCCGCTCCTCTTCGACACTCTCAAGGCCGAGCCGGGCAACGCCGGCGAGCTGGAGCGGCTGCTCGCCGAGCATGCCGGGGAGGTGGCCGCGGTGATCATGGAGCCGCTCGTGCACGGCGCGGCGGGAATGCTGGTCCACCCACCCGGCTATCTGCGGCATGTGCGCCGGCTCTGCGATCGCCACGACGTGCTGCTGATCCTCGACGAGGTCGCCACGGGCTTCGGCCGCACCGGGACGATGTTCGCCTGCGAGCAGGAGGACGTCGCCCCCGACCTCCTCTGCCTCGCGAAGGGCATCACGGGCGGCTACCTCCCGCTGGCTGCGACGCTCGCGAGCGAGAGGATCTATGAGTGCTTCCTCGGCGAGTTCGAGGAGCTCAAGACCTTCTTCCACGGCCACACCTACACGGGCAACCCCCTTGCCTGCGCGGCCGCGCTCGCCTCGCTCGACGTGTTCGAGGAGGAGCACACGCTGGAGCGCCTGCAACCGAAGATCGAGCTGCTCGGCGAGCTGCTCGCGCCGCTCGCGGCGCATCCCGCCGTGACGGAGGTCCGCCGGTGCGGCTTCATGACCGGCGTCGAGCTGGGCGGCTTCCCGCTCGAGCTTCGCATGGGCCACCGCGTGACCCTGGAGGCCCGCGCCCGCGGCGCGATCATCCGACCGCTGGGAGACGTGGTGGTCCTGATGCCCCCGCTCGCGATCTCCGAGGCGGAGCTGCGACGCCTGGTGTCGATCACCGACGAGGCGATCGAAGCGGCCACCTCGGCGCTCGCGCTGTCCCGCGCGGCCTGAGTGGGGTCCCTGACGTTCCGCCAGCAGTATTGACCAATGTCAGGGACGTCGGCGACGCGGCAGCGGCAGTCAGCCCTCGTGGAGCTCGAAGTCCTTCTTTCGCGCCCCGCACACGGGGCAGAACCAGTCGTCCGGGATGTCCTCGAAGGGCGTGCCGGGCGGGATGCCGCCGTCGGGATCGCCCTCCTCCGGATCGTAGATGAACCCGCAGGAGGTGCAGATGTATTGCTGCTTCGTCGCAGCCTCGCTCACGCGGGCGAAGCGTATCGGCCGCCAGCGGAGGGGGTAGGCTGGTCGCGTGCGCTATGACCGCCCGGCGCCCGGGGAGGAGCTCAACCGGGGCGAGGTCACGGAGCCGCGCCCGGCCGCCTCGCTAATCCTGCTGCGCGACGGGCCGGATGACCCCGAGGTGCTGCTCGTCGAGCGCAATCCCGAGCAGCGCTTCATGGGCGGCGCCTGGGTGTTCCCAGGGGGTGCCGTCGACGGCGATGCCGAAGAGCCCGCCCCCACGGCGGTGCGCGAGCTCTATGAGGAGGCCGGCATCCGGCTTCCGCCGGATGCGCCGGTCGAGCCGTTCTCCCGCTGGATCACTCCCGCCCAGGTAAGGGTCAGGTTCGACACCTGGTTCTTCGTTTCCAGGGCACCCCGGGGGGCGCGGCCGATCCCCGATGGCACGGAGTGCGTCGACGCCCGCTGGATGCGGCCGAGCGACGCCCTGGAGGCCTATTCGCGGGGCGAGCTGACCCTCGTGTTCCCGACGATCAAGCACCTCGAGCAGCTGACCGAGTTCGACTCGGTGGCCTCCGCGCTCCAGGGCGCTCGGGTTCGGAGGGTGATGCCGGTCGAGCCGCGGGTGCTCGAAGAGGGCGGCGTGGCGCGTGTTGTGCTCCCCGGGGACCCCGGCTACGAAGGCTGACAGGGGAACAGGAGGGCGCGGCCACCGTGGACGGCTTTGGGCTGTGAAGCGATCCGCTAGAAAGCCTCCATGCCCGGCGAGCTGAGCGTCGCTGTGACCGGCCCGACCGGCGACCTCGGGCTCGCGATCGTCTCGGCGCTCGAGCGCTCGCGACGCGTCGAGCGAGTGGTGGGGATGGCGAGGCGGCCCTTCGATCCGGGTGAGCTCGGTTGGAAGAAGACGGAATACCGGCGCGGCGACGTGACCGACGATTCAAGCGTCCGAGAGCTCGTGAAGGGCGCGGACGTGGTGATCCACCTCGCCTTCGCGATCCTCACGGCCGGCGAGGCCACCAGGGAGCTCAACGTCGAGGGCTCGCGACGGGTCTTCCAGGCCGCGGCAACGGCGGGTGTGGAGCGCATCCTCTATGCATCGAGCGTGGCGGCCTACGGCTTCCACCAGGACAACCCGGACTGGCTGAGCGAGGGGATTCCCGCCCGCGGGTCGCCGGAGCACCCCTACTCGCAGCAGAAGGCCGAGGTGGAACGGGTCCTCGGCGAAGTGCTGCGGCGGCGGCGGAAGCCCGTCGCCTACGCGTTTCGGCCCTGCGTGGTCGCCGGTCCGAGAGCGCAGACGCTGCTCGACGAGATCCCCTACTACCGACTGTCGAACGCGATGCCCGAGCCGGCGCGGCAGCTTCTCGCTTCGACGCCGGTCTTGAAGCCGGTGATCCCCGATCCCGGCACACGCTTCCAGCTCGTGCACGAGGACGACGTCGCCGCCGCCTTCATGGCCGGCGTGGCCGGCAAGGGCGAGCCCGGGCCCTACAACCTGGCGGCAGCGGGCGTGCTCACGCTGACCGACCTGACCGATGCCCTGGGCTGGTACGCGCTGCCGGTGCCGGGCGTCGCGCTGGAAGCGGCGGCTGAAGTGGTCACCCGGCTTCCCCTCGCCCCGGACTCCGTGTCGTGGCTGCACTCCCTGCGCAAGCCGGTGCTGATGAAGACCGACCGGGCGCGCAAGGAGCTCGGCTGGCGGCCCAGGTACACCGCCAAGACGACCCTGCGTGCGACCGTGGAGGCCCATCGGGCGCGGCGGTCAGACAGGTGATTGCACATTTCGATCCGGGCTAGTGAAAAAGAGGCGAGATGGATCGAGTCACCTGCCCACAGTGCGGCTAAACGGTGGGTCTCGGTATGGCCTGCGAGCCGGGTCGCTGTCCTGATTGCGACCTGCCCCTGATGCTTCCCTGCGAGTTCAGGGCGCTCACGGCCGACGACCTCAAGGCGGAGGTCGAGCGCCAGCTCAGGCTGGAGCAGGAGCGAACCAAAGTCCCGCTCGTTTAGCCCGCACACGTCGTACCACCTTGTCCCCGACCGGCGGGGAGTGTCCACGGACCCGAACTACAGCGCCCGCCTGTACAGCTCCGCGTAGTCCTCCTCGGAGGGCTCACGGGGGTTGAGCAACGTCGTGCCGTCGCCCATGGCTCCCTCGACGAGCGCCGGGATGGCCTCCTCCGGCACCCCCACCTCGGAGAGCCGGGTGGGCAGGCCCATGCGCTCGACCAGGTCCGCCACGTGCCCGGCAAGGGCCTCGGCACTGTCCAGGTCGAAGATGTCGGCGATGTCCCTGTAGCGGTCGGCGAGGTCCGCGCCCGCCTCGGCGTTGAAGCGAATCACGTGCGGGAGGTGGATCGCGTTGGCCACGCCGTGCGGCACGCCGAACTGGGCGCCGGCGGGATGTGACATCGCATGCACCGAGCCGAGCGAGATCGTGATCGCAATCGAGGCCGCGACCAGCATGTTGCCGCGCGCGTCGTCGTTCTCGGGCGTCTCTACCGCGCGCTCGAGGTTGTCGCGGATCATCCGCAGCGCCTGAAGTGAGCGCCCGTCCTGGAGGGGGTTCCAGTCGACCGACACATAGCCCTCCACGGCGTGGGTCATGGCGTCCATCCCCGTCGCCGCGGCCACCAGCGGCGGAAGGGTGCGCGTGGAGTCGGGGTCCAGCATCGCGAGGCGGGGGAAGAGCGGGAAGTCCGCGATCTCCAGCTTGACCTTCTGGTCCGGGTCCTTGATCACCGCCGCCATCGACACCTCGGAGCCGGTGCCGGCGGTGGTGGGGATGCAGGCGAGGGGAGCGATGTCGAGCGGCCGCCCCATGCCGTCGTCCTGACGCGGCATGAGAAGGAAACCCTCCTGCTCGCGCGCCGTGCCCCCATGCGTGAAGACAGCGTCCGCCACCTTTGCGGTGTCCATCACGGAGCCGCCGCCCACGGCGAGGAACGAGTCGGCACCGGCCTCCCCGGCCGCCGCGGCGCAGCGGTCGACCACATCGGTCGAGGAATCCTGCGGGACGTCGTCGAAGACGCCGGCGAGCTCCAGGCCGCCATCGGCCAGGCCGGCCTCCACCTTGTCGACGAGGCCGGTACCGCGGACGACCTGGTCGGTCACGAGGAAGACCCGATGCGCCCCCTCCTTCTGGAACTCGAAGCCGGTCGAACCGAGCAGGTCGCGGCCGGCGATTATCCGCGTCGTGCCGGCGTACTGGAAGAAGTCCTTGAAGTACGCCATCACCGATCTGCCGGCCTGTGTGCGCCCGCAAACCGCCCGACGGGGGGCCACGCGGCCCCCAGACGGCAGTTCGGGTCCGCCTCGATCGCCTCCATCAGGCCGCTTCCAGCAGGTCCTTCCTGTCGGCCTCCGCGAGCATCTGCCGGTAACGCGGGAAGACCGGTTTCACCAGCGGCACGAGCTTGAGGATCTTCGCCACCGGACCCCTGGCCTTCATCTGGCCGCGCGCCAGCGCCACGGTCACGTTGACGTTGCCGAGCCAGAACTGGTGGGCCGTGTCCGCCTCCATCGACATGACGACCTCGGGCTCCATGCCCGTCTCGCCGAGGTCGACCTGGCCGTCCTCGCCCTCCATCAGCTTCACCGTGATGGTCGAGTCGGGCTCGCGGTACCGGTATTGGACGATCGTGTTGGCCTTGCGGAACTTGGGCGCGAGCTCCTCGTCCTGGGCGAGGTCCTCGAACAGCTTGCCGATGTACCGGTAGACCTCGTCCGCGTCCTTGAAGTACCCCAAGTAGACCCCTCCTCCTAGCTCAGTGGCTCCGGAACGCCGGCATTCTCTCGCGCCGGGCCCTTCGGCGCGACCCCCGCGGCCTCCATCAGCGCCTCGAGCTCGTCCTCGCGGTGGCCGGCGAAGTCGTCGAGGTCCGGCATCGCTTCGTGGTCGCCCATCAGCCCGATGTCGACGCCGCCGTTGTAGCTCATGATCGCGATCGCGAGCGCCTTGTCCGGCGCGAGGAACGGCACCGGGACGAGCTCGAGGAGCTCGCGGCCCAGCAGGTAGAGCGGGAACTGCGGCCCCGGCACGTTGGTGACGAGCAGGTTGTAGACGCGGCTCGAGAAGTTGAGCCGAGACGCCCGCGCGAAGACGGTGGGCGGCGCGAACTCCTGGAGCCCGGCTATCACCTCGGCGCCGAGCGCCTGCTTGGAGTGCTTGAGGCCGCACATCGCCTCGCTCACGACCTTGAAGCGGCGCTCGGGCTCGTCAGCGTACACGGGCAGCGGGCAGGTCATCATCGTGATCTTGTTGCCGAGCTGGCCCTGCTCGCCTTCGGTGCGCACGGAGACGGGGACGCAGCCCCGCAGCTCGAGGGCCTCCGTGCGCAGGCCCCTGTCGCGCAGCCGGCGTCGCAGCGCGCCGGTGACGAGCGCCAGGAACACGTCGTTGACCGTGCCGCCCAGCCCGTTCTTGATCGCCTCGAGGTTTTCGAGACGGGTGCGGACCCAGCGCAGCCGCCGATGGGGCCCGATCTTCACGTTGAGCGGCGTCTCGGGCGAGCGGTTGACGATCCCCCAGGCCACCTCCCCGAGGCCTTCAGTCGCTTGGCGCGCCCGGTCCAGCGCGGCGCCAGGCCGCTGCAGCGCGCCCGCCGCCGCCCCGGCCAGCCCCAGCGGAGCCCGAACCAGACCCCGCACGCCTTCCCCCACGATCTGGGCATCCGAGGGCTCCGGGCCGGGCGTCCACTCCTCCCCCGCCGCGGGCTTCTCCGCCGGCTCCCGGTCCAGATCCAACAGCACCGCCGTGATGTCGACGCCAGAGACGCCGTCCACGAGGCAGTGGTGAGTCTTGTTGACGAGGGCGAAGCGGCCGTCCTCAAGGCCCTCCACCAGCCAGATCTCCCAGAGCGGCTTTGAGCGGTCGAGCCGCTGCGAGAAGATCCGCGCCGCCAGGAGCCGCAGCTGCTCGGCGGTGCCGGGCGCCGGGAGCGCCGTGTGGCGGACGTGGTAGTCGATGTTGAAGCGGGGGTCCTCGATCCACAGCGGCCTGCCCATCTCGAAGCGCGGAAAGGCGAGTCTCTGGCGGTAGCGCGGGACGAGGTGGAGCCGCGAGGAAATGTGGCCATTCAGCTCCTCCCGGACGGGTGGCGGCCCCTCGAAGATCAGGATGCCGCCGATGTGCATGTGCGAGCCTCGCTCCTGAGCGAGGATCGACGCGTCGAAGGATGTCAGGCGGTCCATGGGAGGGATCCCCCCTACTCCGGACGAGGGAACTGCGTGCCGACCATGCGGTCCCACATGCGGTCGGTGAGCAGCTTCCGCTGGGTGAGCGCCAGCCGCGCTGAGGGGGTCACGAGGTAGCGGGTGCGCGGCCCGCGACGCGTGATCGCCTTGTCGATGGCGCGCGCCACGGCCTCGGGCCCGCCGCCCAGGCGCGCGAGCGGACCCTCGTACGCGCCCGCCGTCTGGGCCGCCACCGCGCTGTTGAAGTCCGCGTAGGGGCCTCCGTCGGCGTCCGTGTCGCCCATCGAGCTGACCGCCGCGTGGGCGAATTCGGTCTTGATCAGGCCCGGCTCGATCACCACGACGTCGACGCCGAATCCCTGGACCTCGAAGCGCAGGGCGTCCGAGATCGCCTCGACGGCATGCTTCGTACCGTGGTAGACGCCGCCGCCCGGGAAGGTGAGCTTCCCGCCCATGGAGCTCACGTTCACGATGCGGCCGTAGCGCTTGCGCCGCATCCCCGGCAGCACGAGCTGGCACATCCGGATCAGCCCGAAGACGTTGGTCTCGAACTGGGCGCGGATCGAGTCGAGCGCGATCGACTCGATCGCACCGCTCTGGCTGTAGCCGGCGTTGTTGACGAGCGCACCGACGGCGCCCTCCGCCTCCTCGACCGCCTGCACGGCGGCCTGCATCGAGGGCTCGTCGGTCACGTCCAGCGCGAGGATGCGGCAGCCCTTGCCCTTCAGGTCCTCGATCGACTCGGGACGGCGCGCCGTGGCGTACACCGTGAGACCGCGCGCGGCGAGGCGCTCCGCCGTCGCCCGGCCGATCCCCGTAGAGCAGCCCGTGATCAGAACCGCCTTCGTGACGTCCGCCACGGACGGAGCCTATCCGGCCCAGGTAGCCTCCGCCGCCGATGCAGGCGGTGACCTTCCAGGCGCCCGGCGAGGTGCGGGTCGAGGACCGGCCCGAGCCGGAGTTGCTGGCGGCGGACGACGCCGTCGTGCGGGTCGAGGCGACCGGGGTCTGCGGCTCCGACCTGCACATCTACCACGGTCGGGTGCGGATCGAGCCGGGCTTCACGCTCGGGCACGAGTTCGTCGGCACCGTGCTGGCTACCGGCAACGGCGTGTCCGAGGTGGCCGATGGCGATCGCGTGCTGGGCTGCTTCTGCACGGCCTGCGGCAACTGCTTCTTCTGCCGCCGGGGTGAGTACCACAAGTGCGACGAGGGGCGGGTGTTCGGGCACGGCAAGACGCTCGGCTCGCTTCAGGGATCCCAGGCGGAGCAGGTACTCGTCCCGCGTGCAAACCTCACGCTGCGGCGAGTGCCCGAGGGGATGTCCGACGACGCCGCGCTCTTCGCGGGCGACGTGATGGGGACCGGCTACCACGCCGTGGACCAAGCGGGCCTCCGGCCCGGCGACACCGCCGCGGTGCTGGGCCTGGGGCCGGTGGGGCTCTGCGCGGTGCAGGCGGCAAGGGCCGCGGGGGCGGCCCGGGTGGTCGCGATCGACACGGTCCCCCAGCGGTTGCGGATGGCGGAGTCCTTCGGCGCCGAGCCTGTGCACCTCACCGAGGACGACCCCCGGCAGGCCGTCAAGGCAGCCACCGAGGGACGCGGCGTGGACGTCGCGGTCGACGCGGTGGGCCACCCGGACGCCCTCGATCTGGCCGCTCGCGTGACCCGCAAGGCCGGCACCGTGTCCGCGATCGGCGTCTATGCCGAGCGAATCGAGGTCCACATGGGAGTCGTGTGGATCAAGGCGCTGACCCTGCGCACGGGGCACGCGAACGTGATCGCGCACGTCGACCGCGTACTCGCGATGATGGCCGCGGGCGTGCTCGATCCGGGCCCGCTCGTGACCCACCACATGGGACTCGACCACGCCGCGGAGGCCTACGCCGTCTATGACCGTCACGAGGCTCTGAAGATCGTGATGTCGCCATGAGCGACGTCGACCCCCGCGTCCTCGACGGCCTGCGCGAGCAGCTCGAGTCCTGGCGCGCGGAGCTGAAGGGCGGCGCGCGGCGCGTGGGCTGGAAGATCGGCCTGAACATCCCCGAGGTCCAGGAGCAGCTCGGGCTGCGGGAGCCGGTGACCGGACATCTCACCTCCGCGACCCAGCTCGACTCGGGCGGGGAGTACGCAGGCGGCGACGCCGTAGAGCTGAGGGCCGAGCCGGAGGTGGCGATCGAGCTGGGGCGCGACCTGCCCGGCGACGTCGACGCCGAGTCGGCGCGCGAGACGATCGCGGGCCTGGGTGCGGCGATCGAGCTCGTGGACGTGGGCCGGCCACCGGCGGACCTCGAGTCGATCCTGGCCGCGAACATCTTCCACCGGGCATTCGTGCTCGGGCCGTCGCAGCCGGCGCTGCCGGCAGAGGGCGTGGCCGCGGAGGTGACCGTGAACGGCGAGCTGCGAGCGAAGGCCCAGGTACCCCACGACTTCACCGAAGTGGTGATGCTCGTCGCCAGGCTGCTGGACGCCGTGGGAGAGCGCCTCCGCCAGGGCGACCGGATCATCGCCGGCTCGCTCACGGAGCAGGTGCCGGTCGGTCCCGGGGACCACGCGGTTGTGGACCTTGGGCGGCTGGGACGGGTGGAAGTCGCGGTCACGTAGCATCCGGAGCATGGCCACGGCCGCGCTTCCAGAAGCCCTCTCCGACGTCGCTCGCGAGTTCGCCGGCGGGCCGCACCTCCTCCTGATCGGGGGGGAACGGGTCGAGGCGGCCGACGGGCGCAGCTTCGAGACGCTCGATCCCTCCACGGGACAGCCGATCGCCGAGGTGGCTCAGGCCGGCGCGGGGGACGTCGACCGCGCCGTGCAGGCCGCCCGCGGGGCGTTAGACGGGAAGTGGGCGAAGCTGCCAGCGGCCGGGCGCTCGCGGCTCATGCTGAGGCTCGCCGACCTGGTCGAGGTGCACGCCGACGAGCTCGCGGAGCTGGAATCGCTCGACAACGGCAAGCCGGTGGGCCTCGCCAAGGCCGTCGACGTACGCCTGACCGTCGAGCACCTGCGCTACTTCGCGGGCTGGCCCACGAAGATCGTCGGCGAGACGATCCCGGTCTCCTGGCCGAACACGTTCTGCTACACGCGCAAGGAGCCCGTGGGCGTCTGCGGCCAGATCATCCCCTGGAACTTCCCGCTGCTGATGTCCTCGTGGAAGGTGGCCCCGGCGCTCGCCGCGGGCTGCACGGTCCTGCTCAAGCCGGCGGAGGAGACTCCCCTCACGGGGCTGCGCCTCGGCGAGCTGGCGCTCGAGGCCGGGATCCCCGAGGGCGTCTTGAACGTGCTGACCGGCGACGGTGAGACAGGGGCCGCCATCGTCGAGCACCCGGGAGTAGACAAGATCTCCTTCACGGGCTCCACGGCGGTGGGCCGCGAGATCGGGGAGAAGGCCGGCCGGGCGCTCAAGCGCGTCACGCTCGAGCTCGGGGGCAAGTCACCGAACATCATCCTTCCCGACGCCGACCTGGAGGCCGCGGTCAAGGGCTCCTTCCAGGCGATCTACTACAACACCGGCCAGGCCTGCAACGCGGGCTCCCGGCTCTTCGTCCACAAGGGCCAGTTCGACGAGGTGATCTCCCGCCTCGTGGAGACGGCCGCCGGGGCGAACGTCGGCCCCGGCCTGGACCCAGGGACCCAGCTCGGTCCGCTCGTCTCCGCGGAACAGGAGCAGCGGGTACGCGGCTATATCGAGAAGGGCATCACCGAAGGCGCCGAGCTCGTGACCGGCGGGGGTGAAGGCGCTTCGGGCAACGGGGGGTACTTCGTCGAGCCCACGCTCTTCACCGCCACGCGCGACGAGCTCACCATCGCCCGCGAGGAGATCTTTGGACCGGTGCTCGTGGCCCTCCCGTACGAGGACCTCGAGGAGGTGGCGAAGCGCGCCAACGACGGCGAGTACGGGCTGGCGGCGGGCATCTGGACCCGTGACGTCGGGAAGGCGCACCGCCTGGCCGCGATGCTCGTGGCCGGCTCCGTCTACGTGAACACCTGGGGCCCCAACGAGGCCCCGGCACCGTTCGGCGGCTTCAAGGCCTCAGGGGTGGGCCGCGAGCACGGTCGGTCCGGGCTCGAGGCGTATCTCGAGGACAAGACGGTCTGGGTCGGCCTGGGCTGAGCTCGCCCAGGCCGATCCTGCTGGATCGCTGTTCCGCCCAGGGTTTGCTGCGTTCCGGCCCGAAAGCAACCCAGGCAGTCCCCGCTCCAACCGGACTGCGGGGCGCTACAGGGCCGCGCTCGGGCTGAGCGCTACTGCTGGGATGGCGGCGGAGGCGTCTCTGGCTTAGCCGCGGCCTGCGCCGGGGGTGGCGGCGCGGGCGCGGCCTCGGGGATCTGTCCCACTCCGGCCCGCTGGGCCTCGAGCACCTTGTTGAGGTCGCTCTGGAAGATGTAGATCGCCACCGGCGCGATGAAGAAGTAGAGCACCAGCATCAGCCCGGCCTCGATCCCGGCCGGACGCCCGGTGAGGCGCTCCGCGGCCCGGAGCCGATTGGATCCCTTGTAGAAGGAGACGTAGGGCGGGACGATTATCAAGAAGCCGGGGATCATCGCCAGCAGCGACGTGGTTGGGTTGTCGCCGGTTTCGGTGGTTCCCCGCGCCCTGCCGAGCTCGGCGAGCTCGGAGTTGACCTTGTACCACCAGACGAAGAAATAGATGCCGAGCGTGATCAGCATCAGGCCGAGGATCCCAAGCGGGTGCCGGATCTTGGCAAGTTCACCCGAGCCCTGGATCTGAACTTCTTCCGCCATCGCGAGTCCTCCCTGTGGGGGTCAGTGGGTCCAGGACACGCTATATGCGCCGACGGACTTGCGCCACTTCCTCGTTCCGCCCTGTCTCGCGCGACGGCGCTCCGCCACCGTCCCACCTGCTGCGCCGGGCCCCGATCGGGAGCAGCGCCAGCGGCCGGCCGAAGAACGAGCCTGACGTAGATTCGGGGGGCTCAGCGACGCGCGATGCGGTAGACGGGCCCCCGGAGAGAGACGGCGTAGAGACGCCCGCTGGCGTCCTCGCCGAAGGAGACGAGCTGCCTGACCCGCGCGCCCAGCGGCCGATCGCCGGCCGCTCGGCCCGGCCGGAGCGCCGCGATTCGGATCCCTGATCGGCACAGGTCTCCGTACACATAGCGGCCGTACAGGCGCCCGCTCAGCGCGCTGTCCCGGATGACGTAGCCGCCGATGATCGTGCAGTAGCCCCCGCGGTGGGTGTGCTGGAGCACTGGCGGCTTGTGGCCGGGGGCTCGTCCGCTATGGAAACGGCGCCGACCCTCGAAGACGCTCCAGCCGAAGTTGTAGCCGCCCCTCGGGGCCCGCCCTACGCCACGGCCGTTGCGAACGAAGTCGATCTCCTCCACCCGGCTCTCTCCCACGTCCCCGACCGTAAGGTGGCCCTGACGCCTGTCGAACGAGAAGCGCCAAGGGTTCCGCAGCCCGTAGGCGTAGACCTCCTCGCGTCCCGACCGGCCGACGAACGGATTGCTGCGCGGTGTCCGGTAGCCGCCTCCGGGAAGCGGGTCGACCCGGAGCAGCTTGCCGAGCAGCCGGCCGCGGTTCTGGGCATTGCGGCTTGGATCTCCCGACCCGCCGCCGTCCCCGAAGCCCATGTAGAGCATTCCGTCGGGGCCGAACTGGAGCTGCCCCCCCTTGTGGTTGACGTTGTGATGGGGCTGGCGGATCACCAGCCGGCGTGAGCTCTCCAGGGCGCGGTTCGGGGTGCTGGCCGCCCGCAGGTACTGGTCTACGCGGATGAAGCCCGAGTTGTCCGTGTAGTAGACGTAGAAGCGGCGGGAGGTCTCGTAGTCCGGCGCGAAGGCCATCGAGAGCAGCCCGCTCTCGCCGCCCGTCTGAACGAGCCGGCGGATGTCCAGGAAGGGCGCCCGCAGCTTGCGGCGGCCCACGAGCAAGCGAATGCGCCCGGCTCGCTCGACCACGAAGCGCCGGCGGCGGTCGCCCGGCGGGGCGGTCAGGTAGGTAGGCGAGGCGAACCGCCCGAGCAGGAGAAGCCGCACGGCCGCCGACTCGTGAGCCCTGGGGGCGCCGGCATCGGCCGCATTGCCGGAGTCGCAGGCACCGGCGGCCAGCCCGATGACGGCCGCTGCGAGGAGCCGTCGAGGCATGGACCGTTCAGTATGGCTGGGACCAACCGAACCGATGCACCCCCTCGCGCGTATACCTCGATGCACATGACGGCGAGCGACACCGTCCTGGTGAGGGAGCTCGCCACCGAGCCGAGTGGCGACGGACTGAGGACGCTCTACCGCCGCTACAGCGGGGAGCTCTACGGGTTCGCGTGCAACGCGCTCGGCGACCCGGAACTTGCCGAGGAGGTCGTCCAGGATGCGTTCACGAGCGTGTGGCGACACGCGAACCGGTTCGATCCGGCGCGCGCCAGCTTCCGCACCTGGCTCTATGCGCTCGCGCGCAACCGGATCGTCGATCTGCGGCGGCGGGCGGCCGCCAGGCCGCGCCTCGCCGAGAAGGAGGCCGGCGACGAGCTCGCCGCGCTCGACGAGTCACTGGAGCAGGCGGCTCTCCAGTGGCAGGTCGGGGCCGCGCTGGCCAGGTTGAGCCCGGAGCACCGCGAGGTGATCAGGCTGGCGCACTTCGAGTCGCTGAGCCTGCGCGAGGTCGCCCAGGCCCTGGGGCTGCCGCTCGGGACCGTCAAGAGCCGCAGCTACTACGCGCTGCGCCATCTGCGCCTGGTGCTCGACGAGATGGAGCTGGGGAGATGACCGACTGCGCCCGCTACCGCGGGCTCCTCGGCGGCTACGTCCTCGACGCGCTCGAGCCGGAGGAGAGCGAAGCCCTGGGCCGGCATCTGGAGACCTGCCCCCGCTGCCGCCGTGAGCATGCCGAGCTGGCCGGGGTGCCAGCGCTGCTGGACGTGCTGGACGCGCCGGCCGCTGCGCAGGAGCCGCCGCCCCCCGAGCTGGAGGAGTCCGTGCTCGATCGCTTTGCGCGCGAGCGCCGCGGGCTTGTCCCGCGCCGGACCCAGCCGCGCCGACGCTGGGCCGTCCGCCTTGGAGTGGCCGGCGCGGTGGCCGCCATCGCCGGAGCCCTGGTCCTGGCTGGTGTGTTCTCGTCGCCCCGGAACGACTCCGCCTTCGGCCATGTTCGACTGCACGGATCCGGCGGCGCCGCCGCCGACGCCGACCTCCGTGCCCTTCGGGCCGGCACCGGGGTGCGCCTATCGGCGAGGGGGCTCCCGGCCGCGGGCGGCCGTGTGTACGAGCTCTGGTGCGTGCCCGGCAAAGGACGCTGGATCAGCGGTGGGACGTTCCGTGTCGACGAGCGAGGGTGGGCACAAGTGTCGCTGACCTCGGCCGCCCGGCCGGGCGAGTACGAGCTGATGCTGGTCACTCGCCGCACGGACGGCGCCCGCGGCCGGCGGATCCTGGCCGGCAAGGTCGAATACTGACCGGCTGCGTCGAACCGAAGCCTCCGGCGCTGCGTATACCTCCGCGTCCATGCCCCGCCGCTCGGGGGCCCGACCAGGGAGTCCGTATGAGAGCACAGCCAGTCTCGATTGCAGTGCTGGCAGCAAGCGTCCTGGCGGTCGCCGGCTGCGGCGGAGACGACAACGGCGGCGGCGGGGGCGGTGGCGGCGGAAGCTCCTCGAAGCCCAGCGCTCCGGCCGGCGGCGGCAGCACGGTCAAGCTGTCGGAGACCGAGTTCAAGATCGACCCGTCCAACCCGTCGGTCAAGAAGAAGGGGACCGTCACGTTCTCGGTCTCGAACGACGGACAGGTCACCCACGCCCTCGAGGTCGAGGGCCCCGCCGGAGAAAAGAAGACGCCGGACATCGCCGCTGGCAAGTCGGCAACCCTGAAGGTCGACATCACGAAGCCCGGGACGTACGAGTTCTACTGTCCGATCGACGGGCACAAGCAGATGGGGATGAAGGGCGAGGTCAAGGTCGGCAGCGGCGGTGGCGGCTCGTCCTCCGGCGGCGGCTCCGGCTCGGGCGGGGGCGGCTCTTCCGGCTACTAGGACACAGCGCCAGGCCGACAGCCCTCGCTACCGATCCTCCCCCGCGGCGGTATCGCGTCGCAGCTCGTCCGGGAGGCCGAAGCGCCGAAAGGTCTCGGTCGTGCGAAAGGCCGTCACCTCGGCGATCCGTGTGCCGTGCAGGGTGAGCACGTCAAGCGCAATCGGTAGATAGCTCTCTCGTTCGGGAGTCCATTGATAGGCGCCCAGTGCCAGCTGCCCGTTTGCGCGGGTGGGAACGTAGCGCAGGCGTGGCGGTGGACCGCCGGGCATGAGCCACGATTCGGCGACGGCGTCGCGACCGCGATACCAGCTCGCGTAGGGCGGCATCTCGAAAGTCACGTCCTCGGCCAGCATGGCCAGTATGGCGTCCACGTCTCCCTGCTCGAATGCATCGATGAACCGCCCGACGAGATCCTGAATCTCCTCGTCGCCAAGCGATCGAAGGGTGGCTTGCTGACTTTGCTCGGGGAGCCGCTCGTCGACCGCCTTTCGGGCGCGCTGCAGGGCGCTGTTCACAGACGCGACCGTCGTGTCGAGCGATTCGGCGACCTCGCGGGCCGAGAAGCCAAGCACCTCACGCAGGATCAGCACGGCGCGCTGTCGCGCCGGCAGATGCTGCAGCGCCGCTACGAATGCGAGCTCCATGCTCTCGCGCTGCTCGTAGCGGGCCTCGGGCGCGGCGAAGCCGTCCTCGACGCCGAGCTTCTCGTCCGGATATGGCTCCACCCACACCGACTCGGCGAGTGGCTCCCCCGGATTGTCTCCGGCGTCGGCGGGTGGACCGTAGTCAATCGGGAGCACCCGCTTGGGCCGTCGGGCGATCGCGTCGAGGCAGGCGTTGGTGGCGACCCGGTAGAGCCAGGTGCCAAGCGAGCTCTGCCCCTTTAGCCCTGGCAGCCCGCGCCACGCTCGGAGCAGGGTGTCCTGGAGGGCGTCCTCGGCGTCGTGAAGCGAGCCGAGCATGCGGTAGCAGTGGGCATGGAGAGAGCCACGGTGGGGCTCGATGAGCTGCCCGAAGGCGTCCTCGTCGCCGCCGCGAGCCGCGGCTAGGAGCCCTCGCTCCTGCCTGCTCGAGCTTGTGTGGGTGACGCCCATCCTCACCACGTTAGACGGCTGAACGGGGTCGAACTCATCGTTCGCGGACCGATGAGTTTGGGGCCCGTCGCCGGTCCAAGGAGACAGGGCATGACGCCGGCTGCCGCGAATCCCGTCGTCCACCTGGAGCTGCACACCGGGAATCTGCCCCGCGCCTGTGCCTTCTATACGCAGCTGTTCGGCTGGCACGCGGAGAAGATCGCCGTCGGCTCCGGGTCGTATCTGACGCTCGAGCTGGGCGATTGGATCGAGGGAGGCGTCGTCGAGCGGGAGACCGAGCGCGCCCTCTGGCTGCCCTACGTGGAGGTGGCGAACGCCGCGGACGCCACGGACCGGGCGCGTCGGCTGGGGGCCTCGGTGCGACTGGAATGCCGCGAAGGCCCCGCGGGCTGGCGAAGCGTCGTCGCGGGCCCCGCCGGCGCCGAGATCGCCTTGTGGCAGCCGAAGGGATGGGTTGAGCAGGATCAATAATCTGAGGTGCCTCTTCTTTGGCGAGTACGGACCCCCGAGCGCCGGCGTACCGGCGCCGAAAGGAGACGGAATGGGACAGCCGGTAGTCCACTTCGAGGTCATCGGTAAGGACGCGGAGAAGCTCAGGAGCTACTACTCGGAGCTGTTCGGGTGGGAATTCGACTCCGACAACCCGATGAACTACGGGGTCGTGCAGCGTGAGGGGAACACGAACGCCGACGGCGCCGGGATCGGCGGCGGCGTGGGCGCGGCGCCGGAGGGGTACGACGGCCACGTCACCTTCTACATCGAGGTGCCTGACGTCGAGGCCGCGCTCGCGAAGGCGGAGAGCCTGGGCGGGTCGCGGATGATGGGCCCGGACAAGGTCATGGAGCAGATCGAGATCGGGCTCTTCAACGACCCCGAAGGCCATCTGGTCGGTGTCGTCAAGACCGCGTCGTAGCAGTCCCTGCCCGCAAGAGGCCGGCCTGGGGTTGCCGTTCGAGGGCGGGCGAGGCCCGCTGAGAGAAGCCATCGCGGCGGCTCAGAGTCATGGCGGGTGAAAGCAAGGGACCCGAGGCGGCGGTCGACGGCCTCTACGCGCTGCCGTTGGACGAGTTCACGGTCGCTCGCGACGATCTCGTTCGCCGGCTGCGGCGAGAGGGCGAGGCCGATGCCGCGGAGGAGGTCAAGCGACTCCGCAAGCCGACCGTGGCGGCATGGGCGCTGAACCAGGCGCGGCGGAGCAACCGGCGGCAGGTCGACGAGCTGATCGACGCCGGGCGCCGCCTGCGCGAGGCCCAGGACAAGCTCGTCCGGGGCGGAGGCCGCGAGCAGCTCGACCAGGCCTCCGATGACGAGCGCCGCCTGGTCGCCGAGCTGGCGCGGCAAGCCGAACGGGAGCTGGCGGCCGCGGGTCGCCCCGTGAGCACAACGGTCCAGGAGAAGCTCAGGGGCACGCTCCACGCCGCCGCCAGCGACCCGGAGGCCCGTGAGGGTCTCGCCTCGGGTCAGCTGGTGCGAGAGCACGCTCCAAGCGCGCTCGGGCCGCTGTTCGAAACCGACGCAGCTTCGAGCGCTCCACCCGCCCGCGGGCGGAGGAAGCGACCGTCGGAGGATGGGGCGTTCGGTCGGAGGGCCCGACAGCTCGGAGAGCGTCTCGAGCGCGCCCTGGCCGCGCAGCGAGAGGCGGATGAGGAGCTGTCCGAGTCGCGCCGCCGCCTCCGGGAGGCTCGACGGGAGGCGACGCGGGCCGCGTCGGCACTCGAGCGCGCTGAGGCGGCCGAGGAGCGGGCCAGGGAGCGCTTGCAGCAGAGGAACGACCGGGCGGCGGAACTCGAAGGGGCTCTCCGCGAGCTGCACGCCAAGGGCGGGAGGGGGAGCCGCTAGCGCCGGCCGTCCATGA
This sequence comes from Thermoleophilaceae bacterium, assembly GCA_035264265.1. Taxonomy (GTDB): domain Bacteria; phylum Actinomycetota; class Thermoleophilia; order Solirubrobacterales; family Thermoleophilaceae; genus DASXBA01. The sequence continues at coordinate 3,507 of DATFQM010000041.1, read as the reverse complement.
GCCCGCGGAGCACACGGAATCTTAGGAGCATGTCGATGCAGCCTGCAGCGCAGCCATACGTGGAGCTCGTCCGGCGCTCATACGGTTTGATCGAAGACCTTCAAGAGGGGGAGAGCGAGGCCCCGGATCGGGCCTTCGGCGACTACGTCGACGAAGGGTTCGAGCTCCACCCTCCGGCCATCCACCCGGAGGGTGCCCAGGTGTTCCGGGGCCGCGGGGGCCTCCAGGGCTGGACCGCGATGACCAAGGAGATCTGGGGCGAATGGCGATTCGAGCTGGAGCGGCTCATCCCCACGGGCGACCAGGTTGTCGCGTTGGTCCGCGTCGTCGCGAGGGGCAGCTCGAGCGGCGTCCGCCTGGACCGGAAGACCGCGCACGTCTGGACAGTCAAAGGTGGCCGGGTGACCCGGTGCGAGGTCTACCTGGATCGCTCGGAGGCGTTCGAAGCCGTGGGGCTGTCGAGCGGGCGGTAGCAGCCCGAACGAACGAGCCCCCTCGCGGAGGCGCTGGCTGTGTTCTTTTACTTAGTTCCGAGAAGCCCGCAGCGCCTCGAGCTTCTGCTGGCGTTCGCGACGATTTGCTGCCGCGACCGCAGAGGCCCTGACCTTCGAACGTCCTCGACTTGAGGCACGTGACCTTGCTCCTGACGGGGCCCCCGGTGGAAGAACCGCATAGAGAATCTCCTCGTGTCGTGCTGCCGGGCGGGTCCCGGCAGCCACCGAAATCAAGCAGGGTCCAATGCCCCCTTGGGTGCAAGTCCAGGGCCGGAGTCGGGCCTGTGGCGACCCTAATGGTGCAGGGAAGAGAACGTCAAGCAGAGCGGCGCGAGGCTGGACGACGCCCTGGAACGGACTCCAGATTCAAATGTCCCGCGGTGACGCGGCTCGCGCTCCAGCACACCCGTTGAACGAAGTCGGATCCGGTAGCGGACGTTCTCGGCGCCGAGGAACTGCTGCGGCGGCCGGTTAGCGTCGGGCCGGCTCGGGCAAGTCAGGAGTAGGTGCGCTACCCACTTGTCGACATGGCAGGCGAGATCCTCGCGGAGTTCGGGAGCTCGAAGCGGCGATGCGGCAGCCCGGGCTGACAGCCAGCGATTCGCTGCGCTTAGGCGGCCGCGAGTGAAGGGGGATGGTATGGCGGTCAGGCTCAAGATGGATCAAGGGCCGAACCTCGTAATCCTGGCAAGCCTTGACGAAGTCAACCGGGCCTTCCAAGCGGCGCTCGATTCGAACGAGCCGCTCAAGGTTGAGACGCCGGACGGCGTGGTGGCAGTCAACCCCCAGCGGGTTCTGTACCTGGAGGAAGAGGCCGAGGGGGCTCTTCGGCATGAGCCGGGCTTGGTGCTAGCCAAGCTCGAGCTCTCCCTCTAGCGGCCGAACCCCCGGCGGCGCCAACCGCGGTGAGAGGCCATGTGCGCCGATAGGAGCCCGCCCCCTCTCGCTTCCCCGTGGGCGGAAATGCAGCTGGGCCGGGAGCGGAACCCGAATCTCACCGGTACCCCTCGCCCGCCAGTCGGGCGTCGTCAGCCGCTCGGCCGCAACGATGCCACTAGCCGGGCTGTGGGCCCGGCTAAGTGGCACGGTAGGCCCGATTGGCCGCTGACCGTTCGAGCCGCGGCGGCGCCACCGAAGCCGGCCTTTCGCCCAACGAGATGCGAGAGGGGGAGCCTGCAGTTAGTGCCCGCGGTACCCTGGGTAGCAAGCCGGTATACCCCAATCCAGGGAGGGATCCGTGGCCACTTCCGGCAAACGGAGTGGGAGCTCGTCCCGCTCCACGAGTAAGCGACGAAACTCCAAGAGCACCAGACCAGCCACGAGGAGCCAGGCATCCAGCTCGGCTCGCAAACGCTCCAGATCGAGCTCGGGGCCAGGCCGCCGCCCGCCCCAAGCCGCCGCGCGGCGGCGGCAGAACCGGTCGCCGGCTAGGGCTGAGAGCGCTTCCACGAGGTCCGGCAACGGACGTACCACGATCGTGAAGGGAGCACTCGGCGCGCTGGCTGGCACTGCCGCGGTCGGACTCGCCGGCCGGGCGGCCATCAAGCGGGCGCGCCGTCCCCGGGTGCTGGGCGTGCGCCTTCCGCGGGACCTGAGGCCTGGCAGTCTCGACCTGAAGAAGGTCGCGAAGCAGATCGGGAACGTCGCAGAGCGCGTGGAGCACACGAGCGAGGACGTTCGCATCGCAAGCGCACAGGCCAAGCGGGTCAGCGAGAAGCTCTCGTAGCGAGACCCGCGACCGGCGTACCGAGTACCCCGGCGCGAGTCGGGGCGGCGAGTAGGGCTCACGGCATCGAGCGGGGATCATCAAGCCCTGAGATGAGATTCTCGCGACTTGGTTTCGCTCGACCCTCCCAGCCAAAGCGCTGCATCGGGAGGCCGCATACTGGGCGGGTGACGTCGCGTCTGAGTGTCGATTTGCCTGCGATCGCCGAAGCCGCGTACCGGGCACTCAATTCCGGAGACCTGGACGCCTTTTTGGCGCTGACGGCGCACGACGTCGAGTTCACCTCTTTGGTCGCGGAAGCCGAAGGCAGGACCTTCCGTGGCCACGCCGGGGTCCGTGCCTGGTGGGAAACTGTGCGCGGCGCTTTCGAGGATCCGCGATGGGCGTTGCTCGACATGCGTGCCTCCGGCGACGGAGTCGTGAAGTTTCGGCTGGCCGGCACGCTGGCTGGCGTCGCGGTCGAGCAGACGATGTGGCAGGCCGCTACGGCGCAAGAGGGCAAGCTGAGATGGTGGGCCTTCTTCCGCACCGAGGATGAGGCCCTCGAAGCCGCCGGGCTGCGGCAGTAGGCGATGTCGCAGGAGACCTCATGACGGCCGACTGCCGTCACATCGACCAATGAAATGGTCGAGACTGCGGTTCGGGTGAGCGCGTATTTCTGAGCAGAATGTGGAGCTCCTTCGGTTCGGCTATGAGGCCTTCAACCAGGGCGACGTGTTGCAGGCGAAGAGCCTGGTGACCGCCGACGTTGAGTGGGGAACTACTAGCACGTTTCCCCGGTATCGAAGGCGTCTATCGAGGGCCTGACGCATTGCAAGCCTGGACGGACGCGATCCGGTCCGCTTGGGAGTGGTTTGAGGTGAGCCTGGCGGAGGTGGTGCGCGACGAGGACGACCTACTCGTGGTCGTCGAGCGCATTCGCGGCCGGGGTCGTCTCAGCGGCGTTGCGGTCGAGATGCGCACGTACGCGGTCTACTCGATCGAGGACGGGAAGCTCCGAATGCGGAAGGCCTTCAACACGCGAGAAGCGGCCCTCGGCGCGGCGGGACTGCGGGAGTAGGCGCGGAAGATGGCCCTCCCCGTCGCTTCAGGGGTGGCTGACTTTCCGTCAGAGATATTGACGGAAAGTCAGCCACCCCCCCTCTCAGCCGCCGCACGATCTGGCAGCTGTGCGTCTACCGCCTCGCGCACGCGGGCGCGTAGTCGCGCTCCGGCAAGGCCTCCTCCCATTCGGCGCGGGTGAGCGCGCGTCCCGCGACGGCGCATGCGGGCCCGGCGAGGTCCCAG
>DATFQM010000040.1:0-2758 GCA_035264265.1 Thermoleophilaceae bacterium | reverse complement strand
CCGCAGATCGACGTCGGTCGTAGCTACGTCTACGAGCAGGATCGCGGCCTCTTCAACCAGATCGGCTCACTCTTCGGCGAAGACACGGATAGCCAGCGCGAGGTCTACGTGCTCGCCGAGCAGAAGATCCGTGCTGCCGCCCAGAACGGCTCGGGCCTCGTCCCGCGGGCCGAGGACAACACGCGCAAGATGCTCCAGAGCCTCTTGCGCTCGCTCGGGTTCACCCGCGTGGTCGTGAACTTCGAACCGCGCTAGTCCGCACTAGCCCATGTCTCCAGCGGCCAGTCGGGGTCTGACCCCGTGGTGCCTTGACGAGGCATGACCCTAGCGGGCGTGTTTCGGCGAAATCCTGTCTGTTTCGGACGTGAAAAACCGTCCGCTTTGGACGTGGGGGGTCTGACCCCGGCTGTCCTTATCGGACGCGGAGGTTTCTGACACCCGCTGACGCTAGCTTGGCCGTACGAAGAGGCCGGCGGCAGCCTTTTCCTCGATTGCGCGCTCGCCGCCGTTTACCTTGAGCGTGAACTGGCCCGCGGTGGGCGCAGCACGCAGCTCGACGGTGGTCCCCGGTACGAGCCCAGCGTCGTAGTACCAGTGGAGGAGGGAGCCGTCGTGCTCCGCGAGGCGTACGATCTCGGCCCGCGAACCGGGCTCGAGGTCGGCGAGCGCCTGCAGCTCGCGGTTCTCCGCCTGCTCGAAGTCGGTGTCCACGGGCCACCCGTGGGGACAGCGCTTGGGGTCCCCGAGTTGCTTGGCGATGCGCTCGACCATCTCGTCCGTGAATGTGTTGCCGAGGAGGTCGGCCTGCTCGTGAGCCTCCGCGGCGGTGTACCCCATGAAGTCCGTGAGAAGGCGCTCGATGATCCTGTGCCTGCGCACGACCCTCTCAGCCTGCAGGCGGCCTTCGGCGGTCAGGATCGCCTCCTTGTGCTCGCCTCGCTCGATGAGGCCGTCCGCCTCGAGGCGCTTCAGCATCTCTCCCGCCGACGCGCGGGAGACCCCCAGCATGTCGGCCACGCGGACGGCCAGAGTGGACGCGCCCTTCGTGTCGGGGCGGTACTCCCCAATGGGGAAAGCAAGGAAATAGATCGTCTCGAGGTAGTCGTCTACGGAGTGTCCCGCCGCCATCTCAGGGACAATCCTACCTCTGTCCAAGTTCGCCTCTGTGTATCCGCTCGTCACCGCCCGCGCCCTGGCGCGGCCCTTCACGTATCTCGCAGACGGGCTCGAGAAGGGCTCCGTCGTCACGGTGCCGTTCGGGCGCGCACGACGGCGGGGTGTGGTCGTTGGCCTCGCCGACGAGGCTCCGGCCGAGGTCGAGCCGGTCGCCGTCGAGCGGGTCCTCGGTGCGATTCCTCCGCCGCTCGTGGACCTCGCGCTCTGGCTGGCCGACTACTACGGCTCGACTCCCGCGCGCGCCCTGTCGCTCGTGGCCCCCCTCACCCGGGCACGTCGCGGGGCGATGCGGGACCGTGCGGCCGATCTGCCGGGAGAGCCTGCGCCTGCAGCCCTCACGGATGAACAGGAACGAGCCCTTGCGACGATCAGGGGCGCGCTCGACGGCGCAGGGGGCGCGTTCCTTCTCCACGGTGCGACAGGGAGCGGGAAGACCGAGGTCTACCTCCGAGCCTGCGCGGCGGCGCTCGAGCGCGGGCGGGGAGCGATCGTGCTGGTCCCCGAGATCGCGCTCACGCCCCAGGCGCTCGGGCGTTTCCGCGCGCGATTCGGTGAGCGCGTGGCCCTCCTCCACTCGGGCTTGACGGAAGCAGAGCGCCGGGACGAACGGGAACGCATCTCGACCGGGCAGGCCCGGGTTGTCGTCGGCGCTCGCTCAGCGATCTTCGCGCCGGTGGCCGGCCTCGGCCTCATCTGCGTGGACGAGGAGCACGATCCCTCCTACAAGCAGGAGTCCGACCCGCGCTATGACGCTCGCACCGTGGCGGCGAAGCGCGCAGCGCTCGAGGGGGCGGTTGCGATCTTCGGCAGCGCCACGCCGCGGCCGGAGAGCTGGCAGGCGCTCGAGCGGCTTGAGCTCGGCGATCGGCTCGGAAGGCGGCTGCCGTCGGTTCGCGTGGTCGACCTGCGCCGCGAAGCCGGGTATCCGCTCTCCGCACCGCTCCTGGCTGAGCTCGGCGCAATTGCCGACGGAGGCGGCAAGGCGATCCTCCTGCTCAACCGCCGCGGAATCGCTCCCGCCATCCATTGCCGCACCTGCGGAGCCACTCGCCGCTGCGAGAGGTGTGACGTTGCGCTGACTCTGCACGGGGACGGACTACTTCACTGCCACCACTGCGGCCGCCGCGAGACCAAGCCCGCACTATGTCCCGACTGCGGCTCGCCGGAGCTCGCCCGCCTCGGAGCGGGCACCGAGCGGCTCGAGGCCGAGCTCGCCGCCCACCTTCCCGAGCTCGAGCTCTTCCGCCTCGACGCGGATGCGGTGGCCAAGCCCGTCTTCTTGGTCGAGACGCTGGCGCGCTTCGCGGCCGCGGACCGGGCCGTACTCCTGGGCACGCAGATGGTGGCCAAGGGCCACCATTTCGAGGGGGTCTCGCTTGCCGCAGTTGTGGATGCGGACACCGGAATGGCCATGCCCGACTTTCGCGCCGAGGAGCGCACCTTCCAGCTCGTCACCCAGCTGGCCGGGCGGAGCGGTCGGGACGCTCCCGGCCGCGTGATCGTCCAGACCTACCAGCCCGACTCGCGACCGGTTGCGCTGGCGGCCCGCCATGCGGTGGAGGAGTTCCTGGCGGGGGAGCTC
>DATFQM010000039.1:0-4125 GCA_035264265.1 Thermoleophilaceae bacterium | reverse complement strand
CCTGGCGCCAAACGGTCTCCGACTGCGGCTCGACGCCGGCGACCGCGTCGAACACGGCGACGGCTCCGTCGAGCACGCGCAGCGAGCGCTCCACCTCGACCGTGAAGTCCACGTGGCCGGGGGTGTCGATGATGTTGATGCGGTGGTCGCGCCAAAAGGCCGTGGTGGCAGCGCTTGTGATCGTTATCCCACGCTCCTGCTCCTGCTCCATCCAGTCCATGACGGCCGCGCCCTCGTGGACCTCCCCCATCTTGTGGGTCCGACCGGTGTAGAACAGGATCCGCTCGGTAGTCGTGGTCTTACCGGCGTCGATGTGCGCCATGATCCCGATGTTCCGTGTCTTCTCTAGCGTGACCTTGCGTGGCATGTCTTCTTGCGAGCTTCCGGTGTTCGAGCAGAAAAAAGGCCCGTTTCGGGCCCGGTCCAGCACGCGGCGATCGCCTGGGATCGTTCTATTTCGGAGAGGTCCCCATTCCGCGTGACTGAGCAAGGCCCCGGCCGGGGAAGGACCGGCCGCGAACCGACCGCTGATGGTAGCAGCAGGCTTGCGTCCCGAATGGGCGGATTAGGGGCGAAAATGCGCTCTGCAAGCGGGTTTGCGCTGGCCCTCACGGCGGCCGGGATGATCGCCGGCATGCTGCTCGTGATCTCGGAGTTCAGCACGATCGCCTCCGTCGACGTGGCCGGCGGCAGCTGCGAGGTGATCAACGACGCCGACCCCGAGCTCGCCGACCGCTGCTCGCTGAGCGGCTTCGAGCGCCACGGCGGGGCCTTTGTGCTGCTGGGCGTGGTGACCGGCGCCATGGCGTGGGGGGCCGGCGTGGGCCGCTCCCGGCCAGCGGCCATCGCCCTACTGGGGATAGGAGCACTCGTGGTCGCTCTGTCGCTGGCTTTCGACCTGCCGCAGACAAACAGAACGGGAGCCATAGGCCGCAACTTCGAGGGGGCGACGGCAAAGGCCGGCGCCGGCTTCTATCTGGAGCTCTTGGGCGGCGGGCTCGCCGCCGTCGCGGGCGCCTCACGCCTGACTCGCGGCGCGGACTAGCCGCCGGGGCTGCAGATCTCGCAGGTTGACCATCCAGCGGGTCTATGGACCCCACCAAATGGTCAACCATCGCGCGCCGCCGCCACTGCTCGGCGAACCGCGCTACCAGCGGACCGCTGGGAGGAGGGACGCGAGAGGCGAGCCTGGCAAGGAAGCAGGGAGCGACGCGTGCTCCGCACGCGAGCGACCGATGACGCGGCCAGGCGACGCCTATCGCGTTCGTGCTACCAGCGGTAGTGGGCGAAGGCCTTGTTGGCCTGAGCCATCCGGTAGATGTCGTCCTTGCGCTTGTAAGCGCCGCCCTGCTGAGACTGGGCGTCGCCGAGCTCGCCGGCCAGGCGCTCGGCCATCGACTTCTCACGCCGGGAGCGCGCGAACTCCACCAGCCATCGGACGGCCAGTGTGCGGGCGCGGCGCTGTGGCACCTCGACGGGCACCTGGTAGGTGGCCCCGCCAACGCGGCGCGAGCGAACCTCGAGGACGGGTGTCAACTGCTTGATCGACTCCTCCAGAGCCGGGACGGGATCCTGGTTGGTGCGCCGGGAGAGGATCTCGAGCGCGTCGTAGACGATCCGCTCGGCAAGGGACTTCTTGCCGTCGACCATCACCTTGTTGATGACCTGCTGGACGAGCCTGGAGCCGTAGATGGCGTCCGAGTCGATGGGGCGGACCCCGGCTGCAGCGCGGCGCGGCATCTAGATGGCCGCCTCCGGGCCGGCGTGCCCGCGGGGGCGTCCAGACCGAGCCGGCCAAGGACGCAGGCCGTAGCCCTTGCCGGGCGCAAGGGCGAGGCCGAGGACACCGGCCGGCGAAGGTATGGGCGACATCCGCGGGTGCGGCGGTCGGGGGGTGGTCATCTACTCAGCGGGCCTTCGCCCCGTACTGGGAGCGCGCCTTCTTGCGATCCGACACGCCGGCGGCGTCCAGGGTCCCGCGCACGACCTTGTAGCGCACGCCGGGTAGGTCCTTCACCCGTCCGCCGCGGACCAGCACCACCGAGTGCTCCTGGAGGTTGTGTCCCTCGCCCGGAATGTAGGTCGTGACCTCCATGCCGTTGGTCAGGCGGACGCGGGCAACCTTGCGGAGGGCGGAGTTGGGCTTCTTCGGAGTGGTCGTATACACGCGCGTGCAAACGCCGCGCCGCTGCGGCGCCGCGATCCGCTTCTTGCGTCCCTGCCCGGACTTGAGGCCGGGCGTCGCGACCTTCTTCTTGGGCTTGCGGCGCCCCTTGCGCACGAGCTGGTTGATGCTGGGCATGCGGCGCGTGATGGTAGCAACGACCCTCAGCCCGGCAGGGTGACCGTCCCGTCTTCATGGACCGTCCAGTGCGGGTTGTGCGCAACCTCCCAAGGATGGCCGTCAGGATCGACGAAGACCCCGGAATAGCCACCCCAGAAGGTCTCGGCCGGCTCGCGTGGGATGTCGGCGCCGGCCGCGCGCGCCTCCCCGATGACCGCGTCGACCTCCGCCGGGGAGCGCACGTTGTAGGCCAAGGTGACGCCGCCCCAGCCCGGGCTATTCGCCACGCCGCTGTCCTCCGCAAGCCGGGCCCGGTCCCACAGGGCGACGATCATGCCCCCGGTCTGGAAGAACACGACGTCGTCGTCCGGTGCGGCGTTCGTCGTCCAGCCGAGCGACTGGTAGAAGGCGCGCGAACGGCCGAGGTCCTCGACCCCGAGCGTGATCAGGCTGATGCGCTGCTCCACGCCGCCGGACTATTGCAGCCCGAGGGGCTGAATGCCCATCCCAGTTGGGACGCGGCTCAGGCGGTGGCGGTGCGGGCGGCCCGCAGGGGAGCCGGCGTGAGGGCCGCCGCCACGATGACCATCAAGAAGGCGAGGCTCTGGACGGCGACGCCCACCGGGTCGCCCGGCATCGGGTCGCCGAAGACGAGAATGCCGCCACTGATCGTCGAGATGTTGGCGGCGGCGCTCGTGAGCGTGATGACGGGCACGGCCTCGCCCTTCTGCAGCCCGCGCGCGGAGGCGTAGAAGGCGATTACCGACGCCATGACGCAGGTGAGTAGCCACGGTGATACGAGCCCGATGGCGCCCTCCCCGCCGACGGAGCCGGTGAGGGCCTTGATGGCGATGTCGGAGACGCCGAACAGGATGCCGGCCGCGGTGCCGAGCAGCACACCGCGGTGCTCGTGTGAGCCCAGTCGCCGCGCGAAGACGAGCGTCATGCCTACCGCCATGAGCGCCGACTCGAAGGTGATCATCCCGGCGACGGAGTAGCTCGAGTGGGCGCCGGTTCCGGAGGGCAGGGTGATGGCGAGCAGCACGAGTCCGAGCGCTGTGAGGCCCACGCCGCTCCACTGGCGGGTGCCGACCGAGCAGCCGAAGTAGCGCTCGGCGAGCACGGTGAGGAAGACGAGCCCGCCCGAGATCAGCGCCTGGACGAGCGACAGCGGCGCCAGGGCGAGAGCGGCCACGTGGAGACACCAGGCCCCGATCGCCACCAGCATCCCGATCGCGAACCACTTGGACCGGAACAGGCCAATCGCGCTGCGCAACGGGTGTCGCATCCTCACTGCCGGCGCCGCGCAAGCCCCCCGGTGCTTGAAGAGGAAGCCCAGGTTGGTGGCGAGCGCGCACAACAGCGCGAGAAGGATTCCGATCTGGAGAGTCATCTCGTAGGAGTGCGGTTACCCAAACCGCTATTCGAGCTACCGGCTAATGAGCCTCCCGCCTTAGCTGGAAGCCGATGCGATAGTGAACCTATTGAGTTCCCATGTGAAGGGTTTCGTACTCCTTCGTGACAGAACGCACCAGGTCACCGGTTCTGTTCGTCGACGTGGATGGAGTCATCAGCCTGTTCGGGTTCTCTCCCGACGCAGGGGAATTGCCCGGCCCCTTCCACTGGATCGATGGGGTGGCGCACTGCATTCCCCCAGACGGCGGCAAGCGGTTGGCGCGTCTGTCCAGGCGCTTCGAGCTGGTATGGGCCACCGGCTGGGAGGAGAAGGCCAACGAGTACCTGCCGTTCATCCTCGACCTTCCCGACTCCGATCTGCCGTGCCTCTTCTTCGAGGGACAGGCCGTCTTCCAGTGCGCGGACCCGAAGACGGCCTGTCCCTC
>DATFQM010000038.1:0-38820 GCA_035264265.1 Thermoleophilaceae bacterium | reverse complement strand
ATGCCCCGTGAGTGCAGCCTCCGGAGTGCTGACCGGCTCGGCGGGCTAGTCCACGCCCTCGCGAGCATGACGGCCCCCTCCCGGTCCTATGAGCCGGGATTAGACACCCGCCGGCTGCGCGGCGCCCGCCTTGGCGAACGTCAGCCGGCCGTCCGCCGCGTCCACCTTCACGCGGTCGCCCGCGGCGAATTCGCCCTCGAGGAGCTTCAGCGCCAGCTTGTCCACCAGCTGCTTCTGGATCACCCGCTTGAGCGGACGGGCGCCGTAGGTCGGGTCGTATCCCAGGTTGCCCAACAGGGTGCGGGCGTCGTCGGTCAGCTCGATCTCCACGCCCTTCTGGCGCACGCGATCGACCAGCTTCTCGACCTGGAGCTCGACGATCATGGCGATCTCCTCGCGCGAGAGCTGATGGAACTCGACGATCTCGTCTAGCCGGTTCAGGAACTCCGGCTTGAACGTGGCGCGCACGCCCTCCATGCCGCCGGCGACGTTGGAGGTCATGATCACGACTGCGTTCTTGAAGTCGACCGTGCGGCCGTGGCCGTCGGTCAGGCGGCCGTCGTCCATGAGCTGGAGCAGGATGTTGAAGACGTCGGAGTGGGCCTTCTCGATCTCGTCGAGCAGGAGCACGCTGTAAGGTCGGCGGCGGACCGCCTCGGTGAGCTGGCCACCCTCCTCGTAGCCCACGTAGCCGGGCGGCGCGCCCACGAGCCGCGACACGGAGTGCTTCTCCATGTACTCAGACATGTCGATACGCACCATCGCCTGCTCCGAGTCGAACATGAACTCGGCCAGCGCGCGAGCGAGCTCAGTCTTGCCGACGCCGGTGGGGCCGATGAACAGAAAGGCGCCGATCGGCCGGTTGGGGTCCTGGAGCCCTGCGCGCGAGCGGCGCAGCGCGCCCGCGACCGCCTCGACGGCCTCGTCCTGCCCTACGACGCGCTCGTGCAGTCGCTCCTCCATGTGGATCAGCTTCTCGACCTCGCCCTCCATCAGCCGCGAAACGGGGATGCCGGTCCACTTGGCCACGACCTCGGCGACGTCCTCGTCGTCGACCTCCTCCTTCAGGAAGGTCGTGTCGGACTGGAGCTCCCGCAGCCTCGCCTCCTGGTCGGAGACGAGCTTCTCGAGCTCGGGGATCTCGCCGTAGCGCAGCTCGGCGGCGCGCTGCAGATCGGCGTCGCGCTCGGCCCGCTCGGCGTCCCGGTGAGCCTGCTCGAGCCGCTCCTTTGCGCTGCGGATCGCCTCGATGGCCTCCTTCTCGCCCTGCCAGTGCGCCTTCATCTCGTTCGAGCGCTCGCGCAGGTCGGCGAGCTCCCGCTCGATCGCCTCGCGCCGGGCGACAGAGGCCGCGTCCTTCTCCTTCTTCAGCGCCTGCTGCTCGATCTCCAGCTGCTGGATGCGGCGCTCGACCTCGTCGATCTCCGTAGGCATCGAGTCGATCTCGATGCGGAGCCGGGACGCGGCCTCGTCGATCAGGTCGATCGCCTTGTCAGGTAGGAAGCGGTCGGCGATATAGCGCTGCGACAGGGTGGCCGCGGCGATGATCGCCGAGTCCTGGATGCGCACGCCGTGGTGCACCTCGTAGCGCTCCTTGAGCCCGCGCAGGATCGCGATCGTGTCCTCGACCGAGGGCTCGTCGACGTACACGGGCTGGAAGCGGCGCTCGAGCGCGGCGTCCTTCTCGACGTGCTTCCGGTACTCGTCGAGAGTGGTCGCGCCGACCGCGCGAAGCTCCCCGCGCGCGAGCATCGGCTTGAGCATGTTGCCCGCGTCGACTGCGCCCTCGGCGGCGCCGGCGCCGACGATCGTATGCAGCTCGTCCATGAAGACGATGATCTGCCCCTCGGCCTGCCGGATCTCCTCGAGGACGGCCTTCATCCGGTCCTCGAACTCGCCTCGGTACTTGGAGCCGGCCACCATCGCCCCGATGTCTAGCGCGATCAGGCGCCGGTCGCGGAGGGAGTCGGGCACATCGCCGGACACGATCCGCTGGGCCAGGCCCTCGACGATCGCGGTCTTGCCGGTGCCAGGCTCCCCGATCAGGACAGGGTTGTTCTTGGTACGCCGCGACAAGACCTGCACCACGCGCCTGATCTCGTCGTCGCGGCCGATTACCGGGTCGAGCTTGCCCTGCTCCGCGGCCTCGGTCAGGTCGCGACCGAAACGCTCCAACGCCTGATACTTGTCCTCGGGGTTCTGGTCCGTGACCCGGTGGGGACCGCGAACCTGCTGGACTGCCTCCGCGAGCTGGTCGCGGCTCGCGCCAGTGTCGATCTTCGGGTCGGCGGCCAGCGCCAGCAGCAGGTGCTCGGTGGAGACGTACTCGTCGCCCATCCCACGCGCCTCGTCGTCGGCGCGCCCCAGAAGCTCGGTCGTGCCCGAGCCGAGCGCGGGTGCCGCGCTGGCGGCGCCACTGACCGTGGGCAGCTCGCTCAGCGCCTCGTTCGTGCGCCTGCGGGCGCGCTCGGGATCCGCCCCCGCGCGGCGCAGTGCGGGCACAACGATGCCGCCGTCCTGCTCCAGCAGAGCGGCGAGCACGTGATGCGGCACCACCTCCGGGTTGCCGCGCGCGCCCGCGAGCCGCTGCGCGGCGGCGAGCGCCTCCTGAGACTTCACTGTGAAACGATCAGCTTGCATAGAAAATCTAAGTCAGTCTATAGTACATCATCTGCCTAGGGTGTCCACCTCGCGGCGGCCCCGCCTGCCCGGCGGTTAGCGCCCTGGTCGCTGGATCCGGATCCGGACGGTCCGCTCGCCGTCCTCCCGCGGCGGAACGAGCGCCTGGCCCGGCGGCTCGTACGGGACGAGCTCAGCCTTGAACGACTTCCGCACCCGGGCGATCTCCTCGTTCAGCTCGCGCCGCACCCGCTCGGCCTGCCTTTCCATGTTGCGCATCCGCCGGCGCAGCCGGACGAGCTCCGCCTCGAGCTCGAATACCGCCTCGACGCCGGCCAGGTTCATGCCGAGCTCGGTGGTGAGCTCTTGGATCCGGCGCAGTCGCTCCACGTCGTCCTGGGAGTAGAGCCGCGTGTTCTTCGGCGAGCGCTTGGGCGTGATCAGTCCGCGCGCCTCGTAGATCCGCAGTGTCTGGGGGTGCATCCCCGCCAGCTCCGCGGCGACGGAGATCATGTACACGCCTCGGTCGCTGTGGGGTGGCTTTTCCTCGCGCCTCGGCATCGCTACCTCTGCTGCGAGAGCAGCCGCTCGCGGGGGTTGCCGTCCATCACAGCGGCGAGCTCGTCGACGACCTCACGCTGCTCGCGCGACAGTGAGCGCGGCACGTCGATCACGAGCTTGTAGTGAATGTCCCCGCGACCGCGGCCGCGGCCCCCGAGCCGGGGTGGTCCCTCGCCCCGCAGGCGCTGCACGGTGCCGTGCTGCGTGCCGGGTGGAACGCGGATCCGCTTTCTGCCCGTGAGGGTGGGCACCTCGATCGTGGCGCCGCGGATCGCCTCGGCGATCGTCACGGGGACCTCGACCTCGACGTTATCGCCCTTGCGCTTGAAGACGGGCGACTCTCCCACGCGCGTGACCACGTACAGGTCACCGGATGGGCCTCCACGCATGCCCGGTTCGCCCTTGCCGGCCAGGCGCACGCGGCTTCCGTCGCGGACTCCGGCTGGGATGTTCACGCGGTATCGCTTGACCTGACGGGTGCGCCCGGCGCCTCCGCAGGTCGGGCAGGGATCCTTGATCTCGGTGCCGGTCCCGCCGCACCTTCGGCAGGGCTGCGAGATCGAGAACAGGCCCTGAGACTCGGCCTCCACCCCGCGCCCCTGACAACGGCTGCAGACCGTCGGCGACGTGCCGGGCTTGGCGCCGGTGCCGTGACAGGTCCTGCAGGGCGCTGACGTCGGGACGCTCACCGGGACCTGGGCGCCCTCGACCGCCTGATCGAAGGACACGTGCACCTCGGTCTCCAGGTCACGGCCGCGCTCCGGCTGGCGCGCCCGGGGCGCGCCACCGGGGCGGCCGCCGCCACCGAACAGGTCGGACAGGATGTCGCCGATTCCGCCGCCGAAGCCGCCGAAGCCCTCCCGGAAGCCGCCGGGGTCGAACCCCGAGCCGAATATCCCGCCGCCCGAGTCGTAGGCGCGGCGCTTCTCGGGGTCCGAGAGGATCGAATAGGCCTCCTGCACGTCCTTGAAGCGCTCCTCCGCGGCCGTGTCGCCCGGGTTCCGGTCGGGGTGATACTCGCGCGCGAGCTTTCGGTAGGCCTTCTTGATCTGGTCGTCAGACGCCTTCTTGTCGACCCCCAGGACGTTGTATGGGTCCTTGACCGCCGGCATCGAGACTCCTACCCCGAGACAACCACGCGAGCGGGACGCAGGACCGCGCCGTTCGTCTTGTAGCCCTTCTCGACCACGTCCAGGACGGTACCCGGCTTGGCGCCGTCCTCGGCCCGGGTGGAGAGCGCCTCGTGCACCTCAGGGTCGAAGGTCTCGCCCCGCGGATCGAACTGCTCGACGCCGTTGCGCTCCAGCACGGCGAGCAGCTCGGAGTGCACGAGCCGCACGCCCTCCGCGAGGTGCTGCTCGCTCTCCTCCTCGCCCCGAGCACGCCCGGGGTCGCCGGCATCCTCCACCGTGGCCAGTGCCCGCTCCAGGTTGTCGACCACCGGCAGGAGCTCGCGGACGAGGCCGCTCTTGGCTCGCTCACCTGCGGCCGCCGCCTCCTTGGCCACCCGCTTGCGCCAGTTCTCGAAGTCGGCCTGGGTGCGCTGCGCAAGCTCCAGGTACCGATCGCGCTCCCGCAGCGCCTTCGCCAGCGGTTCCTCGGCCTCTCCTTCGGACGAGTCCTCAGTCCTCGGTCCTCGGTCCTCGGGCTCAGGGTTCGGATCGCGCTCCGCCTCGTTGGCAGGTTCTTGTTCGCCTGCGGGCTCCGCAGCTTCGTCCCGAGCCGTCACCGGCTCCTCCTGAGGACCGAGGTCTGAGGGCTGAGGACTCTTGTCTGGCACTACTTCTCCTCGCCGTCCACGACCTCGGCGTCCACGACCTCCTCCTCGTCGGCCGAGGCCTCGCCGCCGTCGGCCGAGGCGCCGTCGCCGGGCTGGGCCTGCTGGGCCTGGGCGGCCGCGGCGTAGATCTGCTCCGAGACCCTGTGGAAGGCGCTCTGGAGCGCCTCCGTCTTGGAACGGATCAGCGCTGTGTCCTCCGACTCGAGGTTGTCGCGCACGTCCTTGATGGCGGCCTCGATCTCCGACTTGGCGGACTCGTCGACCGAGTCGCCCAGCTCCGCGAGCTGCTTCTCGGCCTGATAGGCCGCGTTCTCGGCCGTGTTCCGGGCCTCCACGAGCTCGCGCTGCCGGCGGTCCTCCTCGGCGTGAGCCTCGGCGTCCTTGACCATCCGCTCGACCTCTTCCTCCGCGAGGCCGGATCCGGCCTTGATCTCGATCTTCTGCTCCTTGCCGGTGCCCAGATCCTTGGCCCCGACGTTGAGGATGCCGTCGGCGTCCATGTCGAACGTGACCTCGATCTGCGGCACGCCCCGCAGCGCCGGCGGGATGCCGGTGAGCTGGAACTTGCCGAGCGACTTGTTGTAGGCGGCCATCTCCCGCTCGCCCTGAAGGACGTGGACCTCAACCGAGGTCTGGCTGTCCTCGGCGGTCGAGAACACCTCCGCCTTGCGGGTCGGGATGGTCGTGTTGCGCTCGATCAGCTTGGTCATGACGCCGCCCTTGGTCTCGATGCCGAGCGTCAGCGGGGTGACGTCGAGCAGCAGGACGTCCTTGACGTCGCCTGCCAGCACGCCCGCCTGGATGGCTGCGCCCACCGCTACGACCTCGTCGGGGTTGACCCCCTTGTGCGGGTCCTTGCCCGTGAGCTCCTTGACCTTCTCCTGCACCGCCGGCATGCGCGTCATGCCGCCGACGAGCACCACGTGGTCGATGCCGGCCTTGTCCACGCCGCTGTCGGACAGCGCCCGCTTGGTCGGCTCGACCACCCGCCCGAGCAGGTCGGCGGTGAGCTCGTTCAGCTTCGCCCGTGTAAGGCGCTGGTTGAGGTGCTTGGGCACCGACTCCACCGCCGTGATGAACGGCAGGTTGATCTGGGTCTCCTGGGTCGAGGAGAGCTCGGTCTTGGCCTTCTCGGCCTCCTGGTAGAGGCGCTGCAGGGCCATCTTGTCCTGCGAGAGGTCCACTCCTTCGGACTTCTTGAACTCCGCCACCAGCCAGTCGACGACCGCCTTGTCGAAGTTGTCGCCGCCGAGGTGGTTGTCACCCGCGGTGGCCTTCACCTCGAAGACCCCGTCGCCGATCTCGAGCACGGACACGTCGAAAGTGCCGCCGCCGAGGTCGAAGACCAGGATCGTCTGGTCGGACTCCTTGTCGAGCCCGTAGGCGAGCGACGCCGCGGTCGGCTCGTTGATGATCCGCTTGACGTCGAGTCCGGCGATCTTGCCGGCGTCCTTGGTCGCCTGGCGCTGGTCGTCGTTGAAGTACGCCGGGACCGTGATCACGGCGCTGTCGACCGTGCCACCCAGATACGCCTCGGCGTCGGCCTTCAGCTTCTGGAGGATCATCGCGCTGATCTCGGGCGGCGCGTACTCCTTGCCGCCCGCCTTGACGCGCGCATCGCCGTTCGGGCCGGCTACGACCTCGAACGGGACGATCTTCTCCTCCTCCTTGACCTCGGCCTCCTTGCGCCCCATGAAGCGCTTGATCGAGAAGACCGTGTTGTCGGGGTTGGTCACCGCCTGCCGCTTGGCCGGCGCGCCGATCAGCCGCTCACCGCCCTCGGTGAAAGCGACGACCGAGGGCGTGGTTCGCGCGCCCTCGGCGTTCTCGACGACCGTCGGCTCGCCGCCCTCCAGGACGGCCATGCACGAGTTGGTCGTGCCAAGATCGATTCCGATGGTCTTGCCCATCAGTCAAGCTCCCTTTCTTGCCTGCTATCTAGGATCAAAAGAAATCTAAGCGTGAGTATGGCAGATTGTTTCCGTAACGCCAAGACCGCCGCGCCAGCGCTGGGCGCGTGGAGCGCCGATCCCCGCTGGTGAACGGCCCAGTCTGCTCAGCCCTCCGGCAGCGGACGCGGGGGGCGCAGACGCGGCACGCCCTCCACGGCGATTATGGCGGCCAGGATCAGGATGGCGCCGAGCCAGGCCACGGCGGCGAGATGCTCGTCCCCCAGCAGCCATCCGAACAACCCCGCAAACGTGGGCTCGCTGGCCAGGATCAGCGCGGTGCGGTGGGGCGGTGCGTGGCGCTGCGCGAAGGTCTGGACGAAGAAGCCGAGCGCGCTCGCGACGAGTGAGGTGACGATCAACGCCGACCAGACCGTGGCGCCCCGCGGCGCCTGGAGCCCCCCTTCGATCGCGGCGGCGGCCAGGCAGACCAAGCCGCAGACACCGAGCTGCACGGCCAGCAGCGCGCCGACGTCGTGCTCGCCCACCGCGCGCGAGGTGGCCAGGATGTGGGCCGAGAAGGCGACTGCGCAGAGGAACACGAGCCCGTCGCCACCCAGGTGGAGGTCGCCGCCAACGCCAGAGAGAAGGTAGAGGCCGAGAGCCGCGACCGCCGCGGCTCCCCAGGCGAGCGGCGTCAGGCGCTCGCGCAGGAAGAGGGCGCCGAGCAGCGGAGTGAACACGACGAACAGGCCGGTGATGAAGCCGGCATTGGAAGCGCTCGTCCGCTCAAGGCCCAACGTCTGGAAGACGTAGCCGGCCGTGAGGAAGGCGCCCATGAGCAAGCCGGCGCGCCAACCGGCCGGCGACAGCTCGCGCAGCCCCTTGCGGAAGACGACGGCTACGAGCAGGGCCGCCGGGAGGAAGCGGTAGCCCAGGAAGGCGAGGGTGGGCAGCTCCTCGATCGCGTCCTTGACCATCACGAAGGTGAGCCCCCAGACGGCGGCGATGCCCACCAGCGCGAGCTCGGCCGAGCGGCGCAGCGGGGCGTCGCTCACGCCCTGTGCAGCGCCGCGCGTCCGTAGGGGCACATCCGAAGCAGGGGGCACTCGGGGCAGCGCGGAGCCCGCGCCGTGCAGGTCCGGCGGCCGTGGCGGATCAGCAGCACGTGGATCTCGTAGGCGTCCTCGGGGTCGGTCAGCCGCAACAGCTGGTCATGCGCCTCGTCGAACGAGGCGCCCGGCCGGATGAGCCCCAGCCGGCTCGCCACCCGGTAGACGTGGGTGTCGACCGGCACCTCCGGACGCCCGAACGAGAACAGCAGCACGCAGGCCGCCGTCTTGCGACCGACGCCGGGGAGGGACTCCAGGTAGGCGCGCGCCTCCTCGACCGGCGCGTCCTCGAGCCAGTCCAAGCCGTCCTCCAGTGCCTGCAGCATCCGCTGGATCCGCACCGCCTTGGTGGGCGCGAGCCCGCCCGGCCGGATCGCCTCCTCGAGTTCCTCGAGCGGCGCGTCGCGCACCTCGTCCCAGCTCTCGAAGCGCTCGCGCAGGCGGGAGTGGGCGACGTCACGGTTACGGTCGCTCGTGTTCTGGGAGAGAACGGTGAGGACCAGCTCGTCTATCGGGGCGCGGTGAGGCCGCGGCACGGGTCGCCCGTACTCGGCCCGCAGCCGGTCACGGATCTTCCTCAGGCGGCGACGGTCGGGGGGCTTCCAATCGCGCACGGAGATCAAGGCTATGGCTTGGTATCAAGCCTCTCGTGCAAGTGGTCGAGCACAGCGGGGAGGTCGAGGGGCTGCCCGTCCACTGGCTGCGGGCCGGGGAGGCGCCCGTGCTCTACCTGCACGGCGTGCCCAACACGGCGCAGCTCTGGCGCCCGTTCCTGGAGCGAACCGGCGGAATCGCCCCGGACCTTCCGGGCTTCGGCCGCTCCGCCAAGCGAGGCGACTTCGACTACTCCATCGACGGCTACGAGCGCTTCCTCGAAGCCTTCACCGCCGAGGCCGGCCTTGACCGCTTCAGCCTCGTCGTGCACGACTGGGGCGCCGTCGGCCTGGCCCTAGCGCAGGGCTCCCCCGACCGGATCGAGCGCCTGGTCCTGATAGCCGCCGTGCCGTTCGTGCCGGGCTACCGGTGGCACCGGATCGCGCGCGCCTGGCGAACCCCTGGCCTCGGCGAGCTGTTCATGGGCACTTCGACGAAGTGGGGCTTCAAGCAGCTCTCCCGCGAGTCCAATGTGACCCCGGGGCCGATGCCGGACGACTTCGTCGACGATGTCTGGCGCCACTTCGACCAGGGGACCCAGCGTGCGATCCTGCGGCTCTACCGCTCTGCCCCCGAAGACGTCCTGGCGCGGGCCGGCGCGCGCCTCGGAGCGATCACCTCCCCGGCGCTAGTGCTGTGGGGGACGCGGGATCCGTACCTGCCGGTCGCGCTGGCCGACAGCTACGCGGACGTGCTGGGCGGCGACGCGACCGTGGAGCGGGTCGAGGCAGGGCATTGGCCGTGGCTCGACCGTCCGGAGCTCGTGGGCCGCGTGGCGGACTTCATCGCGGGATCCTGAAGAGCGCGGCCGAATGCCCGCCCACCAGGAGCTCCAACCCATCGCTGGGGTGCGGCGAGGCCGTCGTCCATCGCCGTCGCAGGCGCAGGCGTCACGGACAGGATCGGCCCCGGCGACAAGCGCGGGCGAGGGCGGTGCGCATCGGCTCAGCGTACGGAGCGTGTACTAGCCTGTGCCGCCGTGCTCCGCGCCGTGCTCTCGTCGGTTACGGCGCCGCCCAGCCAGGCCCCACCCAGAGCGGCGCCGGTCCCTCGTGCACCCTCCGCGCAGGCGGAGACGGCGCCGCCTGCGCGCGGCTGGCGGCGCCTGCCGTGGTGGCGGATCGCCCCCGTCGCGGCCGCGGTGACTCTGGCGGCCGTCTACCTGGCGTGGCAGCCGCGAACCGTCGATCTGGCCGCGCACGAGTTCCGCGCGTGGCTCTTCGGGCAGGAGGGATTCACGGTCTGGAACGGCCAGTGGTACGGCGGCCATCACACGCCCGCCTACAGCGTCATCTCGCCGCCACTCGCTTGGCTGCTCGGCCCGCCGCTAGTGATGGCGATCGCCGCGGTGGTGTCGACGGCGCTGTTCGAGACCCTCGCTCGCGGCTGGTTCGGGCCGCACCGGGCGCGCTGGGGGGCCCTCTGGTTCGGAGTCGCAAGCGCGACGCTGCTGTTCACCGCGCGCCTGCCGTTCGCCTTGGGCGTCGTCTTCGGGCTCGCCTCGCTCCTCGCGCTTCAGAGACGGCACCGCGTGCTGGCGATCGTCTTCGCGCTGCTCTGTCCCCTGGGCAGCCCCGTGGCGGGCCTCTTTCTGTCGATGGCGGGGATCGCCTACGCGCTGGCCGCGGGCGGGATGGAGACCCGACGGGCACGTGCGGACGGCCTCGCGCTCGCGGTGGCGGCGTTCCTGCCCCCGGCCTTCCTCTCCTGGGCCTTCCCCGAGGGCGGCTGGGCGCCGTTCCCCTTCACCGCCTACCTGCCCATCCCGATCTTCTCGCTCGCGTGCCTCCTGGTGCTGCCGCGACGAGAGCGGGCCCTGCGCTGGGGCGCCGCGATGTACGGGCTCGGCTCCACCTTCGCCGTGCTCGTGCTCACGCCGATGGGCGGGAACGCGGTGCGGCTCGGCGCCCTGTTCGGCGCGCCCGTGCTGCTCTGCGCCGTGTGGGGGCGTCCCTGGACCCGCAGCCGAGCCGCCGCGTTACCGCTGGTGGTTGGGTTCGGCTTGTTGGCGGTCTGGCAGTGGTCGCCCGCGGTCCGCGACGTGGTCAAGTACCTCGAGGATCCGGCCGCCAAGTCGGACTACTTCGAGCCTCTGCGGCAGTTCATAGCCACGCTCCCCGACCAGCGCCGCATCGAGCTGCCCTTCACGCGCAGCCACTGGGAGGGCGCCGAGGTGGCCGAGGTCGCTCCGCTCGCGCGCGGCTGGCTGCGACAGCTCGACACCGGCCACAACCCGCTCTTCTACGAGGGCCAGCTGACCCGGTTGAGCTACGCGAGCTGGCTGGCCGAGAATGCGGTTCGCTACGTGGCGCTGCCGAGCGCCAAGCCGGACAAGAGCGCCTACCAGGAGCGCGCTCTGATCGAGAACGGTGCACCGTATCTCCGCCTGCGCTGGCGCTCGGACAACTGGCGCGTCTACGAGGTGACCCTCCCCGCGCCCTTCGTAATCTCGCAGGGACGGGCCAACGTCGTGCTGGAACAGCTCGGCTCGGACGAGCTCCTGCTGGACGTCAGGCGCCCCGGCAGCGCGATCGTGCGCGTGCGCTGGACCCCTTATTGGTTCGCCCACGGCGCCTGCGTGGAGCCCCATGGCGGCTGGACCCGAGTGATCGCCCACAAGCGGGGCTTCGTCCGCCTCAGCACCCGCGTCGCCCCGGAGCGGCTGATCGAGCGAGGGCGGCGCTGCGACGACGGCGGCTAAGCTAGAGTCGTGGCCCCGCCCCCCTCGCCGGTCCAGGACTTCGTGCGTGCTGCCCGGCAGTTCGCTCGTTCGTGGACGCGCGCGTGGAACCTGAGCGGACGTTGGCTCCCGGCCGGCTGGTTCGACGCGCTGCGCCAGCTGGCCCTGTTCGGCGGCGCCTACTACCTGTACCGCATCGTCCGCGGGATCGTGGACGGCCAGACCGGGCTGGCCTTCGAGAACGCGCGGGCCGTGGTGGACGCCGAGCGCGGGCTGCACCTCTTCTTCGAGCCGAGCCTGCAGTCGTGGGCCCGCGAGCACCTGGACGCGATCGTGTGGGTCGCGAACTGGATGTACGTGAACTCCCATTTCGTAGTCACGACCACGTTCTTGATCTGGCTCTACGTGGCGCGCAACCACGCGTATTACTTCGTCCGCAACATGTTCATGATCGCCATGGGACTGGGGCTCGTCGGCTACGCGGCGTTCCCCACCGCGCCCCCTCGCTTCCTCCCCGAGTGGGGCTTCGCCGACACCGTCGCGAGCTTCGTCGGTGAGTCCGCCGAGAACAGCGCGAACGTGCTCTACAACCCGTTCGCCGCGATGCCGAGCATGCACGTTGCATTCGCCCTGATGATCGCGGTGCCGGCGATCATGCTGGTACGCCACAGGGCGCTGAAGCTGGCCTGGGGCGTCTACCCGGCGCTGGTCACCTTCGTGGTCCTCGTGACGGCGAACCACTTCTGGCTCGACGCGGCGGTCGGCGCCGTCGTGGCCGTGGTGTCGGCGGTGGCCGCCGCCGCCGCCCTCGCCCGCGCGCGGCCCGAGGCCTGGGCCTGGCGCAGGGCTGCGGCCGAGGCCGCTCGGTGACCGAGGGGGCGCCGGAGCGCAGCGCGGAGCCGGCGCCGCGACGGCTACGAAACGGTCGCGCGGCTCCGCTGACCGCGTCCGACGTCCGAGCCATCGCCCGGGATCGGCTGATCGAGTCCCGCCTGACCCCCAACGCGATATCGCTCACCGGCTTCACGCTGAACCTGGTGGCCGCCGGTCTGATCCTCGCGGACTACTTGTTCCTGGGCGGGATCGCCTTCATCGCCGGTTCGCTGATGGACATGTTCGACGGCCGCTACTCCCGCATGTCGGGCAAGGGCACGCAGTTCGGGGCCTTCCTCGACTCCACCCTGGACCGCATCGAGGAGGGCGTGGTGCTGGCGGCGATCGCCACCTACTTCGCGAAGAACGGTGACGAGACCGCAGTCGGCGCCGTTGTCCTGACCGTGGTCGGCTCCTACATGGTCAGCTACACGCGCGCCCGCGCCGAGGCGCTCGGTGTGGAGTGCAAGGTGGGCGTGGCCTCACGCGCCGTGCGCGTGGTGATCCTTTCCGCCGGGCTGGTGTTCGCCAAGGGCGCTGGTCTCGGAGACTTCGAGTTGCTGGAGCCCGCCATCTACGCGATGGCCGGCCTGACGATCTTCACCACCTTCCAGCGCGTATTCCATGTGAGACGCCAGCTCGCCCGGGTAGGGCGAGCGGTGTAACCGAAACTGCATCGTGGGTTTCCTTAAGCGGTGTCGGCCCCGCTCAGGGGCCGTTCTCATGCCGATCAGGAGGGGTTTGTGAGCGAGACGACTTCGAGCAACGGTGGCTCGCGCTACCAGACGGAGAAGGTACGCGTGGCGATCGTGGGCGTGGGCAATTGCGCCTCCTCCTTCGTGCAAGGCGTCCAGCACTACAAGGACGCGGACCCGAAGGAGAGCGTGCCGGGCCTGATGCATGTGGATCTCGGTCGCTACCACGTCCGTGACATCGAGTTCACGGCGGCCTTCGACATCGACGCCGACAAGGTGGGCAAAGACCTGTCCGAGGCAATCTGGGCCGGTCACAACAACACGATCAAGTTCGCCGAGGTGCCGGCGCTGGACGTTCCGGTCTATCGGGGCATGACCCACGACGGGCTCGGCAAGTACCTGAAGGAGAAGATCCAGAAGGCGCCGGGTGAGACCGACGACATCGTCCAGATCCTCAAGGACACGAAGACCGACGTGGTCGTGTCCTACCTTCCGGTCGGCTCCGAGCAGGCAACCAAGTGGTACGTCGAGCAGGTGCTCGAGGCCGGCTGTGGCTTCGTCAACTGCATCCCCGTCTTCATCGCGCAGGAGAACTACTGGATCCGGCGGTTCAAGAAAGCCGGCCTGCCGATCGTGGGCGACGACATCAAGTCGCAGGTCGGCGCGACGATCGTGCACCGCATGCTCGCCCGCCTGTTCCAGGACCGCGGAGTCAAGCTGGCGCACACCTCGCAGCTCAACGTCGGCGGCAACATGGACTTCTACAACATGCTGGAACGCGAGCGGCTCGAGTCGAAGAAGATCTCCAAGACGCAGGCCGTGACCTCGCTGCTCGACTCGGAGCTGCCCGCGGAAGACGTCTACATCGGCCCCTCTGACTACGTGCCCTGGCTGACCGACCGCAAGTGGGCGCACATCCGGCTCGAGGGCGAGTCGTTCGGTGACGTGCCCCTCATGATCGAGGCGAAGCTCGAGGTGTGGGACTCGCCGAACTCGGCGGGCATCGTGATCGACGCCGTGCGCTGCTGCAAGCTGGCGCTCAACCACGGCCTCGGCGGCCCGCTGGTCGGACCCAGCGCCTACCTCATGAAGTCGCCGCGCGAGCAGTACCCGGATCCGATCGCGCGCGACATGACCGAAGCGTTCATCAAGCAGTACGGCGGCGCGCCGAAGCTGCCCAGCAAAGGCAAGGTCAAGGCCACCGAGCAGGCCTAGGCGCCAGTCGCCAATCGCCAGGGACGGGCGGCCCGCGGGCCGCCCGTCCGGTCTCGGGCGGATCACCGTCCTAACCGGTTCGGGGCCGATCCTGGAGACCTCGATGCGGCGCGTATGCTCCGCTCGTGTCCCGTGAGCTGTTCTCGATCGCCCAGATCACGCCCTATCCGTGGGAGCAACATCACGAGGTCAACCGCTTCGTCGAGCGCCTCTCCGACGAACTCTGCCGCCGCGGCCACCGCGTGGTGGTGGTCGCGCCGTCTGACTCACGTGACCTGGTCCGCGACGGCCGGGCGAAGGTCAAGGCGCTCCGCTCGGATCCGGAGGCCGCCTTCGACGAACCCGGCTGCACCGGCCTCCTGGCCGTGGGGCAGAGCCTGCCCTTCAGGCGAGCGGGCGCGGTGTCGCTGCCGCTCGACGTGTCACGCACGCTCGAGGATCTCCTCGAGTGGTCAGAGTTCGACTTCGTCCACGTCCACGAGCCGTTTGCGCCGAGCGCCTCGTCGGCGGCCCTGCGTCACTCCCGGGCGCTCAACGTGGGGAGCTTCCACTCGACTACCGAGCGCTTCGTCTCCACCCAGGTAGCGCGGCCGATCGTGGAGCTCCTGTTCGGCCGACTCGACGGACGCACCGCCAGCTTCGCCGTGACGCGGGACCTGGTGGACCGCTACTTCCCCGGCGAATACAGGGTGATCCAGCCCGGGGCGGACCTGGTACACCGCCGCGAGACCGAGGACGGGCCGCCCGAGATACTGCTCTCCGCCGAGGAGGAGCGGGGGGCGCTGCGGCTCTTCCTCCGGGCGCTGCGCCGGCTGCCGACAGAGCTCGACTGGAAGGCAACGATCTGGCTTCGCGATTTGGTCGCGGCGCCGGCGGTTTCGCTGCCGCGCCGGCTGCGCGAGCGCGTTCGGCTCGCGGGGCCGGCCGACGGCTCCGAAAGCCAGCACCTCGCCGCCGCGAGCGTCGCGGTGGCCGCGTCGAGTGGCGGCGCCCCGGCCCCACAGCTGGTGCTGCGCGCGCTGGCCGGCGGCGCGGTGCCCGTTGCCGCCCGCCTGCCCGAGTACGAGGAGGCGCTGCGGGACGGTGAGCTGGGACTTCTCTTCGAGCCCCGCGACGCCCTTACGTTGGCCGCCCAGCTAGAGCGCCTGATCACCGACACGGGGCTCAGGGAGCGTTACTCGGGGCGGATCGCTAAGGCGCATCCCGAGCTCGTGTGGAGCCGCGCCGCCGAGGAGTTCGAGCGGCTCTACGGAGAGGTGGCCAGCCGTCGCCACGACCCCGGCGCCAAGGGGCACGTCAGGAAGCGGCTCGCGCGGCGCCAGTTCATCCACGTCGATCTCCACATGCACACGGACCACTCGCCGGACTGCGCCACGCCGGTCCAGACGCTGCTCGACGCCGCGCAGCGGGTGGACCTGGGGGCGATCGCGGTGACCGACCACAACGAGATCTCGGGCGCACTGGCGGCGCGCGAGCGCGCGGACGGGATCAAGGTGATCGTGGCCGAGGAGGTCAAGACCGCCGACCAGGGCGAGGTGATCGGCCTCTTCATCGAGGAGAAGATCCCGCGGGGTATGACCCTCCAGGAGACGATCGCGGAGATCCGCCGCCAGGGCGGCCTCGTGTACGTGCCCCATCCGTTCGACCGCATGCACTCCGTGCCCGACTACGAGCACCTGCTCGACGTGGTCGAGGACATCGACGCGATCGAGGTCTTCAACCCGCGCGTGGCGTTCTCGGCGTTCAACGAGGAGGCCGCCCGCTTCGCCGCCAAGTATCGAATCGCCGCGGGTGCCGGCTCCGACAGCCACGTGGCGCAGGGGCTCGGCTCGGTGAAGATCCGGATGCGGGACTTCGACGGCCCGGAGGAGTTCCTCGAGTCGCTCCGCGAGGCGGACATCATCCGGAAGAAGCAGAGCCTGCTCTACGTCCAGGCGCTCAAGTTCATCCAGACCAAGGGAGGCACCGCGGGGGGCAAGGGCGGCAACAGGTGATGCAGGCGAGAGGAGCGGGCGACGGGCCGTCAAACCATTCAGCGCGGATGCCCGCCACGGACGACGAGATCAAGGAGAAGTACCTCGAGCGGGCGATTCGCGAGCTGAACCAGCTCACGCGCGTAATCCAGTCCTGCGACCTCTGCCCCCGGGGCAACCTCATGCCGGTGCTGGGATCCGGCCACCCCCAGGCCGACATCTTTCTGCTCAAGTTCGCCCCGACGAGCTCGGAGGTCGAGGAGGGCGTGGCCTTCTACGGACGCGCAGGCGGTGCGCTGATGAAGAGCTTCAAGCGTCTCGGCGTCGACCCGCTCGCGGTCTACGGCACGCTGTTCGTCAAGTGCCCGGTGGCCGACACCGAGCTGGCGGCAGCCGAATGCAAGGCGCGGGTACTCGACGAGCTGGCGGTGGTGCAGCCCCGGCTGGTGGTGGTGATGGGCGAGGAGGCGCTGGAGGAGCTGAATGCGCTCGGCGTCCCCCTCGCGTCGGAGCTTCGGGCGCTGCCCGGCGAGGTGCAGAAGCTGACCCCCTCGTGCGACGCCCTCTGGGTCCCGGACATCGACCGCTCGCTCGACGACGAGCAAACCAAGCGCGAGTTCTGGCAGGCCTTCCGCACGCTTGGCGACTGGTACGCGGACTTTCCTCCCTACTAGGGCGGCGGCGCGATTCTCGGATCCCTCGCGAGCGCGGGACGTACGACGAGCGTTACGCTAGCCGGGAGCGAAGGAGGCTGCGATGGCGGATAAGGCGAGAGTGCTCGTCGTTGCCAACCAGACGGCGGAGTCGGAGGAGCTCCTCGCGACGCTGAAGGCTCGTTCCGATCAGGGACCGGTTGAGTTCACGGTGCTGATTCCGGCAACGCCCCACGGGCTGTCGTGGGCCGCGAACATGCACGCGGAGGCGGGCGAGACCGAGGCGCAGCAGCACAAGGACGCGATGGTGGAGCGCCTTCGGTCCATTGGCCTCGACGTGAAGGAGGCGAAGGTGGGCGATCCGGACGCCCTCGCCGCGATTCAGGACGAGGCCAACTTCAACGACTACGACGAGCTGATCGTGTCGACCCTACCGCTGAAGATCTCGAAATGGCTGCGCGTGGACCTGCCGCGCAAGGCGGAGGCCGCCACAGGCCTCCCCGTCCTGCATGTCACCGCGCAGGCAACGAAGGTCCCAGCAAGCTAGGGTCCGAGCTGCCAGTGGACCTCGAAGAGCACAGCCTCGAGCCGGTCATTCAGCGGAACTGCGCCGAGTGCGGCGTGCGGCTGACGGAGCAAGAGATCAAGGCGTCACTCGATTCCGAGGGGCCCTTCTTGTGCTCCGTGCACGCTGCCGAGCAGGTGCCGTTCGAAGAGGAGGAGCCGGAGGGCTAGCCGCTCGGCTGTTCCAGCAGAGCCACCGCCTCGATGTGTGGCGTCTGAGGGAACATGTCCACCGGGCGCACCGTCGCCAGCCGGTAGCCGCCGTCGACCAGCTGCCGCGCGTTCGGCGCCAGCGTGGTCGGGTTGCAGGAGACGTACACGATCCGGTGCGCGCCGGCCTCGAGCACCCGGCGAGCGATCTTCTGGGACAGGCCCGCTCGCGGCGGGTCCACCACAACCACGTCCGGCCGCCCCGAGCGTTCCAGCAGCGGCCGCATCGAGGTGCGGACGTCCCCGGCGTAGAAGCTCGCGTTGTCGACGCCGTTGAGCCGTGCATTGTCTATCGCGTCCGCCACAGCTCGCTCGACGATCTCCACCCCGAAGACCTCGCGGGCATCGAGCGCGAGCACCAGGGCGATGGTGCCGATCCCGCTGTAGAGGTCCAGGACGCGCTCGCGGCCAGTCAGCCCGGCCAGCTCAACGGCGATGCCGTACAGGCGCTCGGCCATCTCCGTGTTGGTCTGGAAGAAGGCGTCGGGCGAGATCCGGAAGCGCAATCCCGACAGCTCCTCCTCCACCGGCTCGCTCCCCTTCAGGACCCGGGTCTCCCCTCCGCGCGTGGTCTCCGCCACGCTCGCCGCCCGGGTCCACAGGAGGCTGTCGGCGGGCAGCGCCTCCGCGAGCTCCGCGGAGCGGAAGGAACCGGGGCTCGTCACGAGGCGCGCCTGCAGCACGCCGGTGCGCCGGCCCTGCCGCACGACGAGGTTGCGCAGCAAGCCCGAGTGCGCCCGGCGGTCGTAGGCCGACAGGCCCTCGGACCAGCACCACGCCTTGACGGCCTCGCGCAGCTCGTCGGCGCGCTCTGAAGCGAGGACGTCCTCGCGCACCTCGTCGATCAGGTCCCAGCGGCCCGGGCGGTGGAAGCCGAGCACCAGCTCGCCGGCCTCGTCCTCGCCGAACGAGTACTCGACCTTGTTGCGGTAGCGCAGGCGCTCCACCGCCGGCACGATCTGCTCGACCGGCGGGTCCTCGAACCCGCCCAGCCGGAGTAGCGCGTCGGCGACCTGCCGCTGCTTTTCCTCCAGCTGCCGCTCGTAGGGGAGTACCTGCCAGGGAGCGCCGGGGTGGGGCACCGCCGGCTCCACTCGCTCGGCGCTCGGCTCGAGCAGGTCCACCGCCTCCGCCTCGCCAAAGGAACGCTTCGACTTCGTCACGCGGGCGCGAACGCGGTCGCCGGGCACGGCCCCTCGCACGAAGACCACGTACCCGTCGGCTCTGGCCACGCCTGCCCCCCCATGGGCAAGGCTTTCGACGACGAGCTCGAGCTCGTCGCCGGGCCGGGGCCGACTCTGCGGTTGGGCTTGCTCCACCGGGGCTATGGTGGCAAGCCTGGATCTTCCGGCATACAGGGACGAGGCGGAGACCTTCCTCGGCGAGCTCGACCGCGAGTTCTACCTGCACTTCTCCGGACGGCAGGACGAGTACGGCATCGAGGCGATCTACGAGCGGCACGCCGGCCTCTTCACGCGCGATGCGGTCGACGCGCTGCGCGAGCAGGGGACCCGCCCGCTCCTCGAGTTCGCCGTCCACGGTCTGATCGGTCGCGAGACGAAGGCCGAGGCGGCGGAGCTGGCACGCCGAGAGGCGGCGCTCGAGATCGAGATCGACGACAGGAGCCTCCCCTACCGGGAGGCGCCCGTCGTCCAGGCCAACGAACCCGACCCGGAGCGCCGGGCGGCCATCGACTCAGCACGCAACGGCGCTCTCGACGAGCACCTGAACCCGCTGCTCGGGGAGGTCTTCGAGCGCGGGCGCGCGGTTACGCTCGAGCTAGGGTGGCCCAGCACACTCGTCATGTGCGAGGAGCTCAGCGGCATCGACCTGCGTGGCCTCGGACGCCAGGCGGCGGCGCTACTCGAGGCGACCGACGAGCGCTACGAGCCCCTTGTGACGCCGGAGCTCGAGCGGCAGCTTGGATTCGGCTTCGAGTGCCTGCGTCGCGCCGACCTCACCGCCTTCTTCCGGGCGCGCTCGCTCGACCGCTGGTTTCCGCAGGACCGGCTCGTGACCAGTCTCGTAGGGACCCTCGCGGGCCTCGGTATCGACGTCGAGTCGCAGCCCGGCGTCGTGCTCGACACCGAGCCCCGCCCGAAGAAGTCGCCGCGGGCGTTCTGCTCGCCCGTGCGCGTTCCAGACGAGATCTACCTGGTGATCGCGCGGATCGGCGGGCGCGACGACTACGCGGCGCTCTTCCACGAGGCCGGGCATACCGAGCACTACGCGCATGTGGACGCGTCGCTGCCGGTGGAGGACCGCTACCTGGGCGACAACTCTGTGACCGAGGGGTTCGCCTTCCTCCTCGAGCACTTGACCGACGACCCGGAGTGGCTCAAGCGCGTCATGGAGGTGGCCGATCGGGGGCAGATCGCACGTCACGCGGCGGCCGTCAAGTTGGTCTTCGTGCGCCGCTACTGCGCGAAGCTCCTCTACGAGCTCGAACTACACGAGCAGCGGGGTTCCCTCCAGGGCATGAAGCGACGCTACTCGGAGCTGCTCGGCTCAGCGGTGCGGGTGGAGTGGCCGGAGACGACCTGGCTCGCCGACCTGGACCCCTTCTTCTACGCCGCACGCTACCTGCGCGCCTGGGCGCTCGAGACGCACCTCCGCGCCGCGCTCGTCGAGCGCTTCGGGGCGGCCTGGTTTCAGGACCCCGCCGCCGGCGAGCTGCTCCGCGGCCTGTGGCGCTCAGGCCAGCGGCACGGCGCCGACGAGCTGCTGGCGGAGCTGGACGGCGGGGCGCCGCACCTCGCCGCGCTTGCCTGATGTCGCCGCCGGCAGCGCGCCGGCGTCAACGCACGGCGCGGGACGATGCCCACGTAATGCGCGGCCCGTCCACGACCCGATGGACCGCAGCCAGCAGAGGTCGGGCGGCCACCCTTGCTGTCTAGCGGTTCAGCTTCTGCTCGATCGCGTTCAGCACCGATTTGCGGTTGGCGTTTCGCCGCTCGTGGTCGCGGACCTTGCGGAGCTGGGCCGGCGTTAGGCCGCCGAGCCGCCTCTGTACCTGAGCAGCGGTGAGCTCGTCGTATGCGGTGATTGGGAAGTTGGGTCCCACGCCGGCGGCCCGCCGCACGCGGTCCGCCTGGGCGAGGGCCGGGTCTGCCGCCTTGACCGCACGTGTGGCCGCGCCGCGGGTGGCTCCCTCGACCTGCTTGCGGGCGTCCCTGGCCGCTGTGGTGCCGCGCTTGCGGGCCCCGGAGGTGCGGCCCTCGATCTCGTCCCGGCCCCGGCCGAGCAGCTGCTCGAGGTCCTTCATCACATCGTTGGTCTGCTGGCGTCCGCGGTCGACGAGGCCGCGTGCGATCTTGCGCGCGTCCTTGGCGGTCACGCTGCCCTGGGAGACCGCCTCCCCGAGCACCTCCTCGATCCGTTCGCGCGTGAGCATGACGAGGTCCAGCGGACGGATCAGGTTCTTGCGAAGCGCCTCCCGAAACTCGGCGACCGTCTTCGCTTCGACGCCTGCGGCCCGCGCGCCTCTCCCGGCCGTGCGCGAGGCAGTTCGCGCCTGCGTGCCAGCGCGCTGCTGGCGACCCCGTGCCTGTCCGCCCTTGCGGGCGGCCGCCTTGCGTGCGCTGGCCCCGCGCGTCGAGCCCGCGCCGGACGACGAGCGCGAGCGACTCGAGGCCGCGGATCGGGACCTGCTCGAGCTGCTGCCGCTTCGCGTGCTGCGCCTTCTCTCCGCCATGACTTCTCCCTCTGTTCGCCCTGGACGCGTGCTCCAACAGCGGACTATCTCATGCCGAACGACGCGACGACGGGCGCGTGGTCCGACAGCCGGATGCGCAGGCCGTCCGGACCGGGAACCTCCCGCTCCTCGGGGGCCAGAGCGGTCGCCGGAGCGACCCGCTCGAGACCGCGGCACAGCAGGTGGTCGATCGCCCTCTCCCCGGTCGGCTCGGCAAGCCCCAGCCGCTCGCGCAGGCGCTTGAAGGTGCCGGGATCCTCGCGTGGCCGCAGGTTCAGGTCTCCGCCGAACACGAGCGGGTGAGCCCCCGCCCATTCGACGGCCCGCTGAGCCGCCAGCTCCACGTCGCGCGCGGCGCCATCCGGATCGCCGCTCGTCGCGTGGAGGTTGGCGACCGCGAGGCGCCCCCCGTCGGCGGTGCCCACGAGCGCCCAGAGCATCCGCCGCCGCTCGGGTCGCTCGGTGAGAGTCAGGCGCCTGACCTCCAGGATCCGGGCCGGCGGCCGTACCAGCAGTTGGTTCGAGCCGCCCTCGTTGGAGGCGATCAGGTCCGGGTTCACGTCCGCGATGGCGCCGCGCAGGAGAGCGAACAAGTTGCGGGAGGTGAGCGCGATGGCCGAGCTCGCCTCGGCCCGGCCGGCGAGGGCGCGCTGCCAGCGCGGCGGCGCCTCCTGCAGGAGCGCCAACTCCCACTGCCTCTCCGCGAGCCAGGCGGCGAACTGGTCGCGCAGCGGGCGGTTGACCTGGATGTGCGTTGCACCCCGCTCGCTGGAACCCAGCAGCCGTGAGCGCCAGGTCAGCAGGGCCGGGTCAGGCGGGAAGTCCCGGCCGTGCGCGAGGTTCCATGAGAGGACCCTCAATACCATGCCCGGGTGACGCGCCACCTGCTGACCGGGAACGAGCTTACGACCGCCGAGCTCTATTCGCTGCTCGAGCGGGCGCTGGAGCTCAAGGCCGACCGGACCGGCGCCCAGACGCTCGCGGGCAAGAGCGTGGCGCTCGTGTTCGAGCGTCCCTCGACCCGCACCCGGGTGTCCTTCCAGGTGGGCGTCGCCGAGCTCGGGGGCCATCCCATCGTGTTGAGGGAAGGGGAGCTTCAGCTCTCGCGGGGGGAATCCGTCCGGGACACGGCCCTCGTCCTGTCGCGCTACGTGCAGGCGATCGGGGTCCGCACCGGACCCCACGCGGTGGTCGAGGAGCTCGCGTCCCACTCGGAGGTCCCCGTGGTGAACATGCTCACGCGCGATCACCACCCCTGCCAGGCCCTGGCAGACCTCCTGACCCTCCGCGAGCGCTTCGGGGAGCTCGAAGGGCTCAAGCTCGCCTACGTGGGCGACGGCAACAATGTGGCCCGCTCGCTGCTGGTCCTGGGCGGGCTGGCGGGCGTCGAGGTCGCCGTCGCCACGCCGCCCGAGCTGTCGCTGCCCGAGGCCGATGGCGTCTCCCCGAAGCAGGCCGCCGCGGGCGCCCACGCCCTATACACCGACGTCTGGGTGAGCATGGGCGACGAGGAGGGGGGCGACCTCCGGCGGGAGCTGCTTGCGCCCTACCGCGTGGACGAGGAGCTGCTGGCCCATGCCCGGCCGGACGCCGTGGTCCTGCACTGCCTGCCCGCCCATCCCGGCGAGGAGATCAGCGAGACGCTCCTCTACGGCGAGCGCTCGGCCGTGTGGGACCAAGCCGAGAATCGCCTGCATGCGCAGAAGGCTCTACTGGAGCTCCTGGTCGGTCACTAGTGTTCGGCGGCGAACACGCCTGAGGGGAGGTCCACCGAGATGACGAAGTTCCTGGCACCGCTCTGCGCATGCCTCGCGCTCGCGCTGGTCACGGCCGGATGCGGAGGCGGCGACGACAACGGCGGCGGCGGTGGGGGCGGCGGAGGCGCCAAGTCGGAGCAGAAGCAGCCCGCGGGGGGAGGCGGCGGCACGACCGCCAAGTCGGCCTCCGTCGCGATGAAGAACATTCAGTTCAACCCGAAGAGCGTCACGGTGTCGAAAGGCGGCAGTGTGAAATGGACCAACGACGACAGCGTCGGGCACGACGTGACGGGGTCGGACTTCAAGTCCGGCAGCGCCGGCGGCCTGTCGGGCGGCGACACCTTCTCGCACACCTTCAACAAGGCCGGCACCTACAAGTACCGCTGCACCGTCCATCCGGGGATGGAGGGAACCGTCACGGTCAAGTAGGCGGCGGCTGGCGGCGCACCCCGAAGCCCCGCAGCAACAGGAGCGCGGCTTCTCCCAGCCCGCCCCGGGCCGGGAGCAGACCGAGCTGGGTGGCCACGTCGTAGAGATCGAAGAAGCCGCGCGCGCGGCGCACGAGCCCGTCGGTGAGCTCCACATAGTGCAAGCCCTGCACGACGACGAACCGACCCGTGGCCGGCAGGATCTTGGTATCGCCTCGGTGCGTACCGGCGAGGCGCCAGGGGAGGCAGGCGTGGGCTCCACGAGCGAGCGGCGACGAGCTGGCCTCCACCTTCAGGTCCGGCAGGGTGTCCCGCAGACCGGCCGAATGTCGCTCGAGGGCCTCGATCCCGGCGAGCGGGTCGACCGCCACCGGGTCCTCGTAGCCGACATCGGGCGTGCAGCAGTCGCCAAAGTCGAGCTCGCCGGCCCAGGCCCGACGCCAGCGCTCGGAGAGCGAGTCGAGCTCCGAGCGCGCTAGCTCGGGGGCCACGTGACGTCCAGCTCGGGGAGACCCTCCGCGGGCGAGGAGGCCTCGGCGTACAGACGTCGTGGGATGCGCCCTGCGCTGCGGGCCGCGAAGCCGGCCTCGACCGCCAGTCGCATCGCGCGCGCCATCGCGGGCGGGTCCTCGGCGCGGGACACCGAGCTGGCGAGCAGCACCCCGTCGCAGCCGATCTCCATCGCCATGGCCGCGTCGGAGGCCGTGCCGACGCCGGCGTCGAGGATCACGGGCACCCGGGCGTGCTCCACGATCAGCCGCAGGTTGTACGGGTTGTTGATCCCCATGCCGCTCCCGATAGGCGAGCCGAGCGGCATCACAGCGGCACAGCCCACGTCCTCCAGCCGGCGGGCGAGCACCGGATCGTCGTTCGTGTACGGGAGGACCGTGAAGCCGTCGGCAACGAGCGTCTCGGCGGCCTCCAGCAAGTCGGCCGGCTCGGGCATCAAGGTGCGGTCGTCCCCGATCACCTCCAGCTTGACCCAGTCGGTCTCGAGCGCCTCGCTGGCGAGCTGAGCGGTTGTCACCGCGTCGCGTGCCGTGAAGCAGCCGGCCGTGTTGGGGAGCACGAAGCAGCCGGCCTCCTCCAGCACCTCCAGGAGCGAGCCGCGGCCGGCGGGCTCCACGCGCCTCATTGCAACCGTGGCCACGTCGGCGCCCGAGGCCTCCACCGCCTGTGCCATCACCTCGAGGTTGCGGAAGCCGCCGCTGCCCACGATCAGGCGGGAGTCGAAGCTGCGCCCCGCTATCTCGAGCCCCATGGCCCCTACCCTCCCTGCACCGCGTGCAGGACTTCGACCTGCTGTCCCTCTCGCAGCGCCGTCTCCGACCAAGCGCCACGCGGCACGACCTCGCCGTCGACCGCGACCGCCACCCCGCGCCCCTCCGGCTCGACGCCGGCCTCGAGCACGGCGGTCTTCACCGTCGCGCCCCGGGGCAGCTCCCATCGCTTGCCGTTGAGGAGCACGTCGGTCATCCCGCCACCTCGGCCACGCCGGCGAGGCTCGACGCCACGCGCTCCGCGGTGAGCGGGGCAAGCAGGACGCCGTTGCGGTAGTGGCCCGTGGCCCACCAGAGCCCGTCGAGCTCGCCCGGCCCAACCAGGGGGGCGTTGTCAGGCATGCCGGGTCGGAGACCCGCGCGCGCCTCCACGAGCTCCAGCTCGCCGACGTCGGGCAGCACCTCCCAGGCCGCATCCAGCAGGCGGTAGACGCCGTCGGCGGTCACGGACGTGTCGAAGCCCTGCTCCTCGACGGTGGCCCCCAGCACCACGCGCCCATCGCCTCGCGCCAGCAGGTAGCAGCGCGGGCTCCGGACGACCCGCCGGAACGGGTCCGGCATCCCGCCGCGCACCCGCAGCTGCAGGATCTGACCCTTGACCGGGCGCACAGGCGGGCCGTCGCCCACAGGTGCGAGCGCCGGGCTCCAGGCGCCCGCCGTCACCACCACGGCCCCGGCGGCCGTCAGGGAGCCGCCTGTGGTGCGTACGCCGGTGACGCGCCCGTCCTGGTGCTCGACCGCAGCCACCTCCGCCCCGCTCAGGATCTCCCCGCCCGCATGGCGAAGCGCGGCGACGAGCGCGCGCACCACCGCCTGCGGGTCCACGTGCCCGTCCTGTGGCGCCAGGATCCCCCCTCCGATTCGGGGCGATAGACCCGGCTCGAGCCGCCGGCAGTCGCGCGGCCCGAGCCAGTCCGCCTCGAGGCCGAGCGAGCGCTGGAAGGCGTGCAGCCTGCGCAGCTCCTCGGCGTCGTCGCGGTCGGCGGCCACCACCAGCGCGCCCGAGTCCCGGTAGTGCGTGGCCATCCCGGCGTGCTGCTCCAGCTCCGCGGCGAAGCCGGGCCAGCGGGCGCGCGAGGCGAGGTTCGAGCGCAGCAGCTGCTCCTCGCCGAAGGCCGCCTCGGTGACCGGCGCGAGCATCCCGGCCGCCACGCCCGAGGCGCCTGCCCCGGGCCAGGAGCGGTCGAGCACGATGACCGACAGCCCCGACTGGGCGGCCCTCCAGGCGCAGGAGAGACCTATCAGGCCCGCGCCGATGAAAACGGCGTCGTAGCTCTTCTCCTGCAAAACGCTCACCTTCCTCGCGCCGGCATTACCCGGATCAGGTTCCACGGTCGGCGACGCATAGCCGCCCTCTCAGCCCGGTGCCTCCGAGCTCCCGTTCTCCTAGATGGTAGCCCGCAGAGCTAGGGGCGCCGGGAGTACTCGTCGCGGGGCCCGCCACCCATGAACTCGACCGCGAGCGAGACCACCAGCCCGATGATCCCCACGATCATCAGGATGAGGCCCACGGTCTGGAGCTCTACCCCGGAGACGGTGATCGTGACCGCATAGCGCAGGATCGCGCCCACGGCGATCAGGAAGATGGACATCCCTATCCCCATCTCGAGAGATCGTAGCCGGGGCGGGCGGACGGGAAACAGGCGATCTGCTGGGAGTTAGGCGGCCGCCGCTCATTACAAGGATGCGCGCGCGGCGTGGATGGATGGTCACCGCAACTCCGGCTGCCCGCCCTGTTTCTAGTCGTTCGACGATGAGACGAGCGACGTCCCTCACCGTTCTCGTATGCGCCGCCGTGGCGTTCGTCGGCCTGCCCGGCCACGCGAACGCGAGCAGCCGCCAGCTCCTGATCATGCAGGACGATGCCCACCTCTACGGGAGCGACTCTTTCACCCGGACAGCCACCCTCGACGAGATGAAGGCCCTGGGCGCCGACGTCGTGAAGGTGCAGGTGTACTGGAACGAGATCGCCCCGGGCCCGAGCAAGCCGGCGGGCTTCGACGGCGCCGATCCCTCGAACTACAGCTGGAGCGCCTACGACGCCATCGTGCAGGGGGCGCTCGCCCGGGGCATGCAGCCCTACCTCGCGCTCGGGGGACGCGCTCCGGACTGGGCGATTCGCAAGAAGACCCGCAGCCACAACGGCACCTACCGCCCCAGCGCGCAGGAGTTCCGCCTCTTCTCGCAGGCCGCCGGTCGCCACTTCCCGCAGGTGCACATCTGGTCCGCCTGGAACGAGGCGAATCTGTCGAGCTGGCTCCAGCCGCAGCGGGGCAGGCACGGTGTGCCGATCGCCCCCTCGCTCTATCGCAACTTGTACCTGGGCTTCCACAGAGGCCTTAGCGACTCCGGGCACGGAGGCGACACGCTCCTGCTCGGCGAGCTCATGCCGCTCGGGCGTGGCTCGGCGAAGAAGATCCCGCCGCTGACCTTCCTGCGCGAGATGGTCTGCCTCAACAGCCGCTACCGCCAGTATCGGGGCCGCGCGGCCAGGGCCCGCGGCTGCAAGCGCGTCACGCGGATCCCCACCTCCGGCCTCGCCTACCATCCGTATACGCCACGCGGCGGATTGCGCAAGCGACCCGGGCGCGACGAGGCCTCGATCACCACGCTCGGTCGCCTGTCGCGGCTGCTGAGCAGGCTCGCCGCACGCCACAAGCTGCCGCGTAGCACGCCGATCTGGATCACCGAGTTCGGCTTCCAGACCAACCCGCCGGACCCGTTCCAGTACTCGATCCGGCGCGTGCCCGGCTACCTCGACGAAAGCGAGTGGATCGCCTTGCGCAGCGGTCGCGTGCGCAGCTACGACCAGTACACGCTCGTCGACGACGCCGCGGGCTCGGGCAGCGTCTTCACGCGCTGGGCGGGCTTCCAGCAGGGCCTCCGCTTCGCGAACGGCGCGCCCAAGCCCGGCGTCTACGACGCCTTCCGCATGCCCGCGTTCGTGCGAGCCCTCGGGCGCTCCGCCGAGGTGTTCGGCGGACTCCGCTTCTCGCCCGGCTCCACCGCGACCATCTTCAGCCGCAGGCGCGGCGGCAGCTATCGCCAGCTGGGTACGGCGACGCTCAACGCCGCCGGTTACTTCCGCAAGGTGTTCCGCGTATCCGCGCCCGGCCGACGTGTCTACCGCATCACGATCGGCAGCTACTCTCGAACGAAGCGCCCGGCCCGGCGCTGACCCCGCCCAGGAGGAGTCTCGCGTGAGCCTGTCCCCTCGTTTCCAGCTGCTTCGTGCAGGCGTCGCCCTTGCCGTGGCGCTCGTGCTGATCGCGATCGCCTCCGGACTGCGCGCAACGGACGCGCACGCGGCCCGCGGCATGGAGATCGCGGTGCAGGACGACGCCGCATTCGTCACCCAGGCGTACGGTAAGTACGGCCTGAGCCGGGACAGGGCGCTCAGGCTGGCCCGCGCCTTCGGCGCGACCAGAATGCGGATCAACCTCACCTGGGCCAACACGCTTTCGCCTGACCAGCGCAACGCCACGACGCGGCCGCTCGGGCTTCGCTACCAGTTTCAGCTCGTCGACTCTGCGATCGACGCGGCGGCGAGCTTCGGCATGCGCGTGATCCTCTCGCTCGCGGGCCCGGCCCCGGCCTGGGCCACGGGCAACCGGCGGCTGGGTCCGTTCAGGCCCAATACCACGGCCTTCGCCGAGTGGGCGGGGATCGCTGCCAGTCACTTCCGCGGAAGGGTCGATCGCTTCAGCATCTGGAACGAGGGCAACATCAGGCCGTGGCTGTCGCCCATGGGCTCATCGCCGTCGATCTACCGCAACCTGTACCGGCGCGGCTACGCCGCAATCAAGGCAGCTGCGCCGGGGGCCAAGGTGCTGTTCGGCGAGACATCGCCGTACGGGCGCCGAGGCTTCGCCGCGAAGCCGATCGCCTGGCTCCGCAAGGTCCTGTGCGTGAACACGCGCGGGAAGCGCAGACGCAGCTGCCCGAAGCTCAAGACCGACGGCTACGCCCACCACCCATACGACTTCGCCCACCGGGCCAACTACCGCTACCCGGGCAAGGACAACGCGACGATGGGCACGCTGGGCAACCTGACGCGGGCCCTCGACCGCTTCTCCCGCAGCGGCGCTCTGCGCAAGAACGGCCGCGGGCGGATCCCGGTTTACCTGACCGAGTACGGCTACTTCGCCAAAGGTCCCCGCGCCCTGTCCAGGCGCAAGCGCACGGAGTACCTGTACCAGGGCTGGAACATCGCGCTGAAGAACCGGCGGGTGAAGTCCAACCTCCAGTACCTGATGGCGTCTCCGCCGCAGGGGTCGTCCTCGGCGTACTTCGACCTCTCATTGCTGACCACGAGCGGGAGGAAGTACCCGCAGTACAACACGCTGGTGCGCTGGTACAAGGCCCACCGGCGCAACGTCAAGCGCCCAGGACGCGCGATCTCACTGCCGCCGGCGCCGCCAAGCTAGCGCCCTACCCGGCGCGCTGAGCTCGCTAGCGGCGTGCGGGGGGGCCGTGTCACCCGGTGCGCCCTGCTCGCTGCAGGCGAATCGTGGGCTCCTCACCGGGCATCGGCGCGTGTGAAAGTGACAACAGTGCCAGGTCACGCACCAGCACCGGGGTGCGCGCCCTCAGCAGGACCAGCGTGTAGCTCTCCGTCTCGCGCCGCTCGACCACACGGAAGCCGGGGATGGGGGGCGCGGCAAGCCTTGGAGGCGGGGCCGGGTGGAGGCCGCCGGAGAGGCGCTGTACCGGATACATCAGGGCGATCTCCCGGACCTTCGCCCCCGCCGGAGGGAAGAGACTGAGGCCTCTCAGGTAGATCTCGAGCGGCACGACACCGTTTACGGGCCCGACCACGACGGCCCGCGCGCTCCTGGCGGGCCCGAGCGCGTGCGCCATGCCGCGCCAATCGTCGCGCTGCCAGGACGGCTCCAGCGCGACGCCCACCACGCTCGCCAGCCCGAGCGCGCAAAGCACGGCGGCGCCCGCCGCTCCGAGTGACCTCCTCCGGAGCATTGCCAAACCCGCACCGGCCACCACCGCGAGCGGCAGCCAGGCGACGATGAGGTTCCGGGCCTGCACGTAGTCGGCTCCGGCTAGGGCCAGCGCCAGCGGGAGTGCCAGGGCCGCGGCGCCGAGGACGGCGGCCGTCCGCACGCCTCGCCGGTCGGACGCCTCAGGGCGCGCCAGCGCAAACGCCCCTGCCGCCGCCGCGATCAGGAGGGCGGTCGCGCTGCTAACGGCCTCGAGTGGCGACTCATAGCCGAGCACCAAGTTTTTGATCGTTCGCGCGACCCGCTCGACGAGCGGCGACTCGTCGATGTAGCCGCCCAGGTCGAGTGATCGCTGATGCAGCGCCAGCGGTAGCAACGCGAGGCCCGTGGCGACCACGACGGCTGCGGCGAGCAGCGTCGGCCGCCGAGTCTTCGGCGCGGCCGCCAGCCAGACGAGCTCGGGTGCGATCAGGAAGATGGCGAAGTAGTGCGTGGCCAGCGCCAGGGCCGAGGCCACCGCCCACAGCACGACGGCGGTCCTATCCGGTCGTCGCAGCAAACGGGTAAAGCCCCAGAGCGACAGCCCCACCAGCAGCACGAGCAACGCGTATGACCGCGCCTCCTGGGAGTACCAGATGAGCAGCGGGTTGAAGGCCGCGAGGGCGGCCACCACCAACCCGACGCTGCGTGAGCACAGTTCCGTGGCGGCCGCGTAGAAGACGGGGATGGCGGCGGTTCCAACCAACGCGGAGAGGGAACGCAGACCTACCTCTCCTGTGCCGAACGGCTTCGTCCAGAGCCATGCCAGCAGGTAGTAGAGCGGCGGCGTCGCTTCGCTGTTCGGGATCGTGTGGAGCATCCCGCCCAGGTCCATGTGGAGCAGCCGCACCGTGACCGCCTCGTCGTACCAGAAGCTCTGGCCGTCGAGCGTCGCGAAGCGGAGCACGCCTCCGGCGAGCGTCAGCAGAAGCAAGACCTGCACCGCGGCAAGACTAGGGAGCGGCCGGTCGCCGCCAATCTGCTACCTAGGAGCCATGGATCGACGCGATCGGCTTCGCCGCGCCCGCCTCTACCTCGTGGTGGAGGTCGCGGGCCTCGGCGCCGCCCGCGTTGCGCTCGCGGGCGGCGTCGACATGGTCCAGCTGCGGGACAAAGAGGCAGGCGACGAGGAGATCCTCGGGGCCGCCACCGCGTTCCGCCCCGCCTGTGACGAGCACGGCGCGCTGTTCTGGCTCAACGACCGACCGGACCTCGCGATGGCTGCCGGCGCCGACGGAGTCCACCTGGGCCAAGCTGACATGCCGCTGCCCGAGGCGCGCGATTTGCTGGGGCCCGACGTTCTTATCGGGCTCTCCACGCACACGCCCGAGCAATTCGATGCGGCGCTCGACTCGGAGGCCGACGAGCTGAGCGTTGGACCAGTCTTCGAGACCCCCACCAAGGCCGGCCGCCCCGCCGCCGGCGTCGACTACGTGCGGTACGCGGCCGCCCGAGGCGGCTCCAAGGCCTGGTTCGCGATCGGGGGGATCGACCTCGATAACGTGAGAGACGTGCTCTCCGCAGGCGCAGAGCGCATCGTCGTGGTGCGCGCCATCCGCGACGCCGCCGACCCCCGCGCAGCCGCTGCCGGCCTGCGTGCGGCGCTCGACGAGGCGGCCAAGGATGGCCCAGAGAGGTAGTCGCCAGAAGCGCAAGCGCAAGAAGCGCTCCCCGCAAGGCTTGGGCCCTGAGCGCAAGCAGCGCCCCTGGCAGGGCTCCGGTGCGGAGGGCAGGCAACCCTCACGGCAGGCCTCTGGCGCAGAGGCCATGGCCCGCGGCTACGCGCGCGCGAGACAGAAGGACGAGGAGGCCCGCGCGGGACTCGTGCCTCTCGAGCCGGGCGAGCGCCCGGTGGCCGTGACGGTCGGAGCAGTCGTCGCCGCGGTCGGCGGCCTATCCAACCTCGTCGGCCTCGTCGTCGGATTCGGGCAGCCGGGACCCCTCGTGGTTGGGACGCTCATCGCCTGGCTCGTCGCCGTAGGCATGTGGCGAACTCGCTACTGGGCCGTCCTCGGGATGCAGACGATCCTCGGCTTCATCATCGTCGGCGCATCGTTGGCACTGCTCTTCGCAACCAGCGTCGGATATGCCTTGCTCGCCGTCGCGATCGTCGGCTCCGCGGGCACGTTGTTCTGGTTCTTGGTCAAGGCGATGGCCAGGATCCAGATGCCCGAGCGGCCCCGCGCGAGCCGGCATCAATGACCAACAAAGTCCGTCCCGCCGAGGCGTCGCGCCAGTACCAACCGATGCCCGGATCGAGCTAATCCGGCCTTATCTCCTCGATCACCTCGTAGGCGCCGTCCAGCAGGACCTCGTCGACGTACTGCGAGGCGTCCTGGACGGTCTGGTCGTAGCCGTACTCCTCCTGGGCCTGGCGCAGCTCGTCCACGGTGCCCTCGAACATGCCGAAGGCGAGGATGACGTTCTCGTCGTTGACATCCCGGCAGATGTAGACGGGATTCCACTTGCTGCTCGCCTCCTGCTGCTGCTCGCTCGGCATCCAGGCGGCCCGGAAGTCCTCGAAGGTGCCCGGCTTCAGGCGTCGAGCGGTCAGCGTGCAGATCATTCAAGTCCTCCTGTTCCTGGTTGGCAGGCCCAGACTGATTCTCCGCAACGGCCGCTGTCAAGGCCCGTCGAGTAGGGTCGATGGCAATGCCCGAATCCAAATACGACTGTGTCGTGATCGGCTCCGGCCCCGGGGGCTACGTGGGCGCGATTCGCGCCGCGCAGCTCGGCATGAAGACCGCCGTGGTCGAGAAGGAGAACGTCGGCGGCCGCTGCCTGAACGAGGCCTGCATCCCCGCGAAGGCGATCCTGCGCGTGGCCGAGGTCTTCTCCGAGGTGGAGCACGCCAAGGCGTTCGGGGTAAGCGTGGACGGCGCCTCGCTCGACTGGACGGGCGCCGCCAAGCACCGCGACAAGGTGGTCAAGACGCTCACTTCGGGGGTCTCGATGCTGTTCGACAAGAACAAGGTCGAGCTGATCGAGGGCTTCGGCGCGCTGACCGACGACGGCAACGTGAGGATCGGCGGCCAGTTCGACGGTACCGAGATCGAGGTGGACAACGTGATCCTCGCCTGCGGCTCGGTGCCCAAGCCGCTGCTCGGGCTCGAGTTCGGCGGGCGGGTTCTCGACACCGCGGGCCAATGGCTGCTGAACGAGCGGCCCTCGCGGTTGTGCGTGATCGGCGCCGGCGCATCCGGCACCGAGGTGGCCTCCGCGCTCGGCCGGCTCGGCACCGAGGTGCTGTTGCTGGAGATGCTCGACCAGATCCTGCCGCTCGAGGACAAGGACATCGCGCGCGCGTGCGCGCGAGAGATCGCGAAGCAGAACGTGCGGATCGAGACCGGCGCCAAGGTGGAGTCGGCCGAGGCCTCGGATTCGGGCGTGAAGGTGACGTTTGGCGGCGAGACGGAGGAGTTCGACTACCTCTGCATCGCCGCCGGCCGCGGCCCCGACGTGGAGGGGCTGGGGCTGGAGGATGCGGGGGTCGAGCGCGACGAGTCTGGGCTGGTCAAGGTGGACGGGCGGCTGCGCACTTCGCGCGAGGGCGTCTGGGCGATCGGTGACATGGTCCGCGGGCCGGCGCTCGCCCACAAGGCATCCGACGAGGGGATCATCGCCGTCGAGGACGCCGCCGGCCTCGAGCCGGACCCGATCGACCTCCGCTTCGTCCCCTCGGTCACCTTCTGTCACCCGCAGGTCGCCTCGTTCGGCCTGACCGAACAGCAGGCTCGCGACGAGGGCTACGAGGTGGCGGTAGGCAGGATCCCAATGGGCGCGGTGGGCGGCCCAACCGTCTACGGCGACCGCTCGGGGATGATCAAGATCGTCGGCGACAAGAAGTACGGCGAGCTACTCGGCGGCCACATCGTCTCGGTCAGGGCGGCGGACCTGATCCAGGAGCTCGTGAACGCCCACGAACTCGAGGGCGGCTACCACGAGGTGGCGCGGACGATCCACCCCCACCCGGCCTTCGCCGAGACGGTGATGGAGGCCGCCCGGGCGACGGACGGTTGGCTGATCCACGGCTGATCGACCATCCGATCCGGGCAGTAGGTACCGAACGTATGTTCGGCACGACCGGAGGCCCGAATGGAACCCGTCGCGCAGATCGGATGTCGCTCGAGCAGCTCGAGCGCGAGATCGCCGAGCTCGCCGCCCACATCAACGCTGCACCGTGTCGCTGGCTCCTGCTCGTAGGTGAGCTCGACCGCCGGGAAGGCTGGCTCGAGTGGGGCTGCAAGTCGTGCGCACTGGCTCTCGCTGCGCCAGGCCTCCGAAGGGGCGACCGGCAGCGACTCGTGGCCCAGAACCGCGGCGCCGCTGGCCCTCGGGCCGGACACGGGCGTCCCGCGCTGGGACGGCGATCGGCTCGACGCAGTCAGGGCAGTCGATTGCCTGGCGTCACGTGACGCCCGGCTCGCCGAGCCGTCGGTCCCGTAAGTCGGGGACCGATCGCCGGCAGCGCCCCGGCGGGGACATCGACTGCCCCGAGATCGATTCTCCCAACCGAACTTTTCACGCTGTTTGCGGAGTCCGAAGGTGTGAGACCGGCGGTCTGTGCGTAAACTGCCGCCGCCCTGAGGGGCGAAGGAAGGCTCGCTG
Source organism: Thermoleophilaceae bacterium (assembly GCA_035264265.1). GTDB lineage: Bacteria > Actinomycetota > Thermoleophilia > Solirubrobacterales > Thermoleophilaceae > DASXBA01. Next base: position 4,581 of record DATFQM010000038.1, on the reverse strand, counting down.
GACTCTTCGAGACGCAGGGTGCGACTCACGGCAGGAACCGGAACGATCAGATGAGGCAAGGCCGGCTTCGAGCGGCGATCGTCCTCGGGTACATACCGGTCGCGGCGCTTATGGCTACAGCCCTTGCCGTAGAGTCTGCGAGCGCCGGCACCTTCGAGCTTAGGTCGTGCATGGCCGCGAAGGCCGAGGACTACGACTCGGGAGCCTTCGCCGCCGCTCGGTCCAGCAGCCGGATGGTGATCAGGCGTAGCTGCAATCCCTTCGGCCAGGGCGAGCGCGGACTAGTGACCAGCAACCGCGTCGCTCGCGGGCGCCTCCGCCGAAACGAGCATGCGAGTGTCGTCCTTTGGACACCGCCCGGGACACGAATCGTGCGCTTCGACTGGTCCGGCAAGCTCCGGCGCAGCGATTGTGGCTGGACGGTAGAGCTCTACGCGGTCCGCCCGGGCCAACGCCCCGCCTACATCAAGCGCGAACGGGCAGGACGAAACTGTCCGCACCCCCGGGGCGCCAACGCAAGCTACGCACCACCCCGTAACTACAACGTCGGCAGCGCAACTGCCCTGGTGCAACGCGTCGTGTGCCGAAGCCGGCATGGCTGCCCGGCCTCGCGGCCGACGATGCTCGTCACCAGGTACGCGAAGGCATACGTCGTTGACTTCACACGACCCGGGGTGCGGATCCTGGGAGGCGGGCTGGCAAGCTGGCGGTGGGTGCGGGGTGAGCAGTCGCTGCGCTACACAGCAGGCGATAATGTTGGGATCCGGAGCGCCAGGTTGCTGGTCGCGGGGCGTCAGTATGCGAAATCCGCGGCAGCATGTAATTACGCGAGTCGGACACCGTGTCCCAGCGGCCCAAACGCGCTCGTGGCCGACACACGGCGCGTCAGTCGTGATGGCGTCCACGCCATCGCAGTGGAGGTTCAGGATGCCTCTGGAAACAGCAGTGTCGGACGCTCTGTAGCGCTCATAGATAACACAGCACCGTCGAGAGTCGATGTCGCCGCCGACGGAGGCCAGGCCTGGCGTCGAACGAACGCTTTCAACGTTCGGTGGTCCAATCCACTCGATCCCTACGCGCCGATCGTTGCGGCCTTTGCGCGACTCTGTCCGACTGTGGGAGGCTCATGCCGCGAGGCCCGGTACGCCGGATCGGGCATCAGTCGCGTCCTCGCGATGAGGGTGCCTGGCCCCGGCAGCTGGAAGTTGAGCCTGTGGAGGCAGGACGCGGCGGGCAACGCTGACCGCGGCCGTGCTTCCGTGCCCGTCTTACTCCGCTACGACCCAGAGCCACCGCAACTGTCCTTCGAACGCCAGACCCTTGCCGACCCCACGAGAGTTTCGGTGCTAGTCCGTGACACGGTGTCCGGGCTAGCACGAGGTGAGATCGAACTCCGCCGTCAGGGCAGCTCTGTCTGGCAGTCGCTGTCCACACGGCGCGAGGGCACCCGGCTCGTAGCGTACATAGATGATTCTCACCTTCCCGCTGGGGTCTACGAGCTGCGTAGTCGGGCCTTTGATCAGGCTGGCAACGAAGCTTCCACGACGGCTCGGCACGACGGCTCGCCGATGATCTTGCGGCTCCCGATCCGCTTTGAGTCAGTCTTGACTGCCGGCGTTGCCCAGAAGAGGACCATCCGAAAGCGGGTGGGTCGGCGGGGACACAGGCGGGTGGTGAAGCGACGCGTCGTACGACTCGTGCCTGCCGCCCGCGTTCGGCTCGGCCGGCGCGTCCGGATCTCTGGTCAACTCACCAATGCGGACGGGCAGCCCGTCTCTGACGCGACCATCTACGTCTTCTCAAAATCAGCCGCTGCCCCCGAGTCACTCGCCGGGGTAGCGGTCACCGATTCGGCGGGTCATTTCTCCTATACGGCCCGCGGGAGCAATAGCCGGACGCTGCGCCTGCTCTATGTGGGGACGCGGCTTGCTCTTCCCGCCGAGCGGGAGGTCGGCCTGCTTGTGCCTGCGGTCAGCACACTGCGCGCGAGCCTCCGCCGAGCCCGAAATGGTCAAGCGGTGGTGTTCCGTGGGAGGGTTCGAAGCCTTCCCGTTCCGAGTACAGGCAAGCTAGTCGAGATGCAGGCCCACTTCCGTGGACGGTGGCGAACCTTCTCCACGGTCCGGAGCGATTTACGAGGTCACTGGCGCTTCCGTTACCGCTTCGGAGGAACGGTAGGTCGTGTTCGCTACCGGTTCCGGGCCTTACTTCCGGCCGAGGGGGGTTATCCATTCGAAACCGGACTCTCTCGGACGGTCAAGGTGACTGTCAGGGGGCCATAGCTCTGCGCCACCGCTGCGAAACTCCGAACACATCGCAGGGCTAGGGCGCGAGGTGCCTTTGGTTGGCCTCATCCGCCGGCATGGGCTTGCGTTCGTGGCGCTCTTCATCGCGCTCGGCGGCTCCTCCTATGCTGCTTTTCAGATCCGTGGTTCGCAGATTGAGAACCGCAGTATTTCCGGCAAGAAACTGAGGCGGAACACGCTTAGTGGCGTGACGATCAAGGAGTCACGGCTGGGCAAGGTTCGACGGGCCCGACGTGCAGACCGCCTTGGCACGCTCAGTCCTCAAGCACTCAGGGTGCACTGTCCTCCATTGACCCAGCCTGTCTCCGGAGTCTGCGCCGAGCTCAGTACGCGCGCTGCGGCCGCGTACGGGGTTGCAAGGGTTGAGTGCGATGCGGCCGGTCGTCGGCTTCCGACGTATGAGGAACTCGCGAACCTCGTAAGCAGTCCCTCCTTCGCGCTTGCGTCAGGCGGCGAACTGACCTCCAGCGTCTATCACACCAGCGGTGGGTTAAGGATCGTGACCGTCACAAGTGAAGGCGGCGGTGCGGGCTCCGTCTCAGACACCGGAGTCGAAGCCAAGCACTTCCGCTGTGTCGCCTATCCCTCCAACTGAGCTGGCCCCAATCTCGCGGCGCCCTATCGTTCACCCCGCGTGAGCGACCGCCCCGTCTTCTACTACGAGCTGAACTCGCCCTACTCCTGGCTCGCCGCCGAGCGGATCAACTCCACACTTCCCCAGCCGCCGGTCTGGAAGCCCATCTCCTACGGGCACGTCGTCAAGCACACCGGCGTGCTGCCGTGGTCGTTCAAGGAGGACCGCAGCGAGGACATGAAGGAGATCGAGCGACGGGCCGCCGAGCGCGGCCTCCAGGACGTTCGCTGGCCCGACGGCTGGCCCATTGAGACGTCCACTCTCAAGGCGCTCCGTGCCGCCACCTTCGCCATGGAGATCGAAAAGGGCGTCGCCTTCTCACTCGCTGCCTTTCGCCAGGAGTTCAACGCCGGCCGAAGCCTCGGTGACATCGACACGATCCTGCTGGCCGCGGCGGCCTGCGAGCTGCATCCGGAGGCCGTGCTCAAGGCGATCGAGCGGGAGTCGATCAAGGCCAAGCTCAAGGACGCGACCCGCGAGGCGATCGAGCGCGGCGTGACCGGCGTGCCGACCGTGGCCGTCGGCGATGAGCTGTTCTGGGGAGACGACCGGCTCGAGGACGCCGCAGAGGCGATGGCAACCCCCCGGTAGGGGGGCCCCAAAGCCCTTGACCGGGCCACTCACCGAGTACAGTCAGCCGTAGTGGCGACCAAGGACGCGACCCGCACACAGAGAGCGGACGGCACCGGCGTCGAGGCTAAGAAGAAGCACTCGCTGCCGGACAAGGAGACCTGCGAGCTCGTTCTCTCGAAGATGATGCTCATCCGCCGCTTCGAGGAGCGGGCAGGCGAGATGTATGCGAAGGCGAAGATCGGCGGCTTCCTGCATCTCTGCATCGGAGAGGAGGCCACCATCGTCGGCGGCACCCAGGCGCTGCGGGACACGGACTACTTGATGTCCACCTACCGCGAGCATGGGCAGGCGCTGGCGCGGGGGATGCCCGCGACCGAGGTGATGGCTGAACTGTTCGGCAAGGTCGACGGCTGCTCCAAGGGCCGCGGCGGGTCGATGCACCTGTTCGACTGGGAGCGGCGCTTCCTCGGCGGCTACGGGATCGTGGGCGGCAGCCTGCCGCTGTCGGCCGGTGTGGCGCTTGCCTGCGACTACAGGGAGACCGAGGAGGTGGTCCTCTCGATGATGGGCGATGGCGCCACCAACCAAGGGACCTTTGGCGAGACCATGAACTTCGCGGCGCTCTGGAAGCTGCCGGTCGTCTTCCTCGTGATCAACAACCAGTTCGGGATGGGCACGGCGCTGGAGCGGCACTCGGCGGTCACCGACCTGTCGAAGAAGTCGGAGGGCTTCGGTGTGCCAGGCACGCGATGCGACGGGATGGACGTGCTCGACGTGCACGCCGTCGTGTCCGAGGCGCTCGAGAAGGCGCGCAAGGACCGCCAGCCGCGGCTGATCGAGGCGGTCACTTACCGCTACCGCGGCCACTCGATGGCGGACCCCGAGGAGTACCGCACCAAGGAGGAGGTCGAGGAGTGGCGGCAGCGTGACCCGATCGCCAGCTTCTGCAAGCGGCTCGAGGAGGAGGGCGTGCTGAGCGAGCAGGAGGTCGAGAACCTTGACCAGCAGGCGATCGAGACGATCGACGAGGCCGTCAAGTTCGCCGACGAGTCGCCCTTCCCGGAGCTC
>DATFQM010000037.1:0-8939 GCA_035264265.1 Thermoleophilaceae bacterium | reverse complement strand
GCCGAGATGGCGACCGTGATGATGTAGTTGAGCATCTGGCCCCAGGCGGCGAAGAAGGACCAGAACTCGTTGAAGGCCCGGCGGGCGAAGCTCGAGGAGCCGCCGGCCTCCGGGTACATGGTGGTCGCCTCGGCGTACGTGGCGGCCGTGCACGCGAAGATCAGCCCGGCGATGATGAACACCACCGGCGTCATGCCGAGGGCGAAGATCGCCACCAGCCCGAGGGCGTAGTAGATCGAGCTTCCTACGTTGCCGTAGGCCGTGCTGAAGAGGGCCCCCGTGCCGAGCACGCGTTCCAGTCCACGCCCCTTCGGTGCGTACTCGGCCATCTCGTGACAAAGCTACAACGCGCTATCCGACTGCGAGCGCGGCTATGCCCAGAACGATCCCTGCCGCGGCGACCAGCCGATGCCCGATCCCCTCCTCCGCCAGCACCGTGGTACCGAGAGCGGTCGCTATCAAAATGCTGACCTCCCGGGCGGGCGCCACGTAGCTGACGGGTGCCCGGGCGAGCGCGTAGAGGACCAGGATGTAGGCGAGGGGACTGAGGAGGCCAACACCGAGCGCCTGCCACTTCGAGCTCTCCCAGCTACGGCGCATGGCCTCCGGGCGGTGCAGCACCCAGGGGCTCAGCAACAACGTGTTCGTGAGGCCCAGGCCCCAGAAGTAGACGATCGGCGAGAGGTCCTGGTCGCCGACGGCCTGCTTGTCCCAGAGCGTATAGGCGGCGATCGAGACGCCGGTCAGCAGGGCGAACGCGATCCCCGCTTCCTGTGCGCGACCTGGGCGAGTGGCGAGCGAGAAGACGGCGCCTACGATCAGCGCCGCTCCGGCCAGCGCCAGCGGACTCGGTCGTTCGCCGAGGAAGGCGATCGCGACGATCGTGGCCAGCAGCGGGCCGGTGCCGCGCGCGAGCGGATAGACGAGCGAGAGGTCGCCGTCGCGGTAACCCCGCTGCAGCAGCACGAAGTAGAGGCTGTGGAGCGCCCCGCTCACAACCATGAAGCCGAAGGCGGTCGCGCCCAGCCGGCCAGGCGCGACCACAAGAGCCACCAGCAGAACCGGCAGGTAGAGCACGCAGCCGGCCAACGCGCCGAGCCACACGAATGTGGTACCGCCCTCCGCGGTCTTCGCGAACAGGTTCCAGCCGGCGTGGGCGAGGGCGGCGATGAAAACGAGAAGCAGGGCGAAGCTCAACAAGGGCCCTCCTGGCAGGGGAAGAAGACCCCCCTGCCTTCTATTCCTTCAGGCGCGGACGACTCGGCCCCGGCGCCGCTCGGTCTCAGTCCCCCAGGCCCTGACTGTCACTGGCCTTCGGCCACGGGCAGGGGCGGAACCCTGGGCGCAACCGCGTGCTGGCCAACAGGCTACCGGTCTTGCAGACGGAGAAACCGCTCGGGCTGGTGGTACACGACGTCGCTTCCGACACGGCGAACGGTGTAGCCGGCGGCCTTCCAGCGCAGCTCCTTTCCGGCATCCTGTTCGGGGAAGAGGTGGTACTGCGGCCCGTCGATCTCGATGATCAGGCGGCGATCCGGCCAGGCCAGATCCGCTTCTTCGCCAGCTATCCGCGTGTTCACCGTCGGCAGCTCAACGCGAGCGTCGTGGAGAAGCTCGAGCGCCCGACTCTCGGCGTCCGAGCGGCTCCGGGTGTATGGCACGACCGAATAGCGAGCGGCCAGCTCACCGATCAGTTTCGTTCCCCGGCGGCGTGGATGACGCGAGAGCGTTGACTGCAGCTCAGGCAGGGTAGTGGCCTTCAACCTCAACGCTTCCCGGAAGGTACGCGACGCGCCTCGCGTTCGTCCAGATGGGCCGCAAAGTCGATCACCGTGCGCGCGGCCGTCGTGATCCTGATCCCATCGTGCACCGTCGTTTCTCCGTCGAGGGTGCGGGACCGGCACACGAGTAGGCCGCCGAGGCGCCGCGGACCTCCGCTTCCAGGACGGGTGACGGTCTCGAAGCTGCCGTCGAACGGCCGAAACCCCCAGCAGCCACCCGCGCTCGCGTGGCTCAACCAGCAATCAGGAGCGCTCAGGGTGGCGGCGATCCACCGCTGGCGGCGAGTAAGGCGCGCCTGGCTTAGGGCATACACGCCCCGGTGCACCACCCGCCAGCCATGGCGCTTGGCGCGATCGTCGACCATCCGGGGCGTCCATCCGGCCGCCAGCAGCTGCCACGCCGCGACGGTGTCGGCCTGGTTCGCCGCGAGCTCCCGCAGGTGAACGTCCATTTCACCACGTCTGAGCGTGGCGAACTGGACGTTCGCCCCCCGGCGGGCTCAGACCAGGAAGGGGATGATCAGCAGCGCCACGATATTGGCCACCTTGATCATCGGGTTGATCGCCGGGCCGGCCGTGTCCTTGTAGGGGTCGCCGACCGTGTCGCCGGTCACCGAGGCCGCGTGGGCCTCGGAGCCCTTGCCGCCGAACTCACCGTCCTCGATCAGCTTCTTTGCATTGTCCCATGCCCCTCCGCCAGCGGTCATCGAGACCGCGGAGAAGAAGCCCACCACGATCACCCCGATAAGCAGACCGCCGAGCGCCTGGTAGGACAGCAGCCCGACCACCACCGTCACCACGATCGGGATCAGAGCGGGCACGATCATCTCCCGCTGCGCGGCGGCGGTCACGATCGACACCGCTCGCGCGTAGTCCGGGCTCTCGGTGCGGTCCATGATGCCGGGCTTCTCGCGGAACTGGCGCCGCACCTCCTCGACAACGCCGCCGCCGGCGCGCCCAACAGCCTCGATAGCGAGCGCCGTGAAGAGGTAGACCATCATCCCGCCGATCAGGAGACCGATGAGGACCTCGGGTTGGGAGATGTCGAACGACTTCAAGCCCTTTCTCCCAGCCTCGTCCTGCAGCTCCTGGATGAAGGCGGCGAACAGCACGAGGGCAGCCAGCACGGCCGAGCCGATGGCGTATCCCTTGGTCACCGCCTTCGTGGTGTTGCCCACCGCGTCGAGCGGGTCGGTCACGTCGCGCACGTCCTCGGGGAGGTCCGCCATCTCGGCGATGCCGCCGGCGTTGTCGGTGATCGGGCCGAATGCGTCCAGAGCGACGATCAGGCCGGTGAGCGACAGCTGCGCCATCACGGCGACGCCGATTCCGTAGATCCCGCCAAGCGCGTTGGCTCCCAGGATGCCCAGCGCGACGAGGATCGCTGGGGCGGCGGTCGACTGGAGGCCCTGGGCAAGCCCCTGGATGATGTTCGTGGCGTGGCCGGTCTGGGAGGCGCGGGCCGTCGTCCGCACCGGCCGGAATCGGGTCGAGGTGTAGTAATCGGTGATCACGAACAACCCGGCGGTCACGGCGATTCCGATCAGGGTGCAGAGCCAGAACTCGAACCCGCTCGGCACGCCACCGCCGGCGCGGAGCAGCGAGGAGACCCCCGGCTTGTAGGAGATGTCGTCCATCAGCAGGAGCGTGATCGGCAGGAAGGCCGCGGCGGCAAGCCCCCCGGACACGATCAGGCCCTGGTAGAGCGCCCGCTCGACGTTGCCCGTACGGCTCCGCACCGCGAATGTGCCGACGATCGAGGCCAGCAACGAGACGCCCCCGATCACGAGCGGATAGACCGCCACCGAGCCGAGGTTCGTGAAGGTCAGCACTCCCAGCAGCATCACCGCGACCGCCGTGACGGCGTAGGTCTCGAACAGGTCCGCCGCCATTCCGGCGCAGTCGCCGACGTTGTCGCCCACGTTGTCGGCGATCACCGCTGGGTTGCGGGGGTCGTCCTCTGGGATGCCCGCCTCGATCTTGCCCACCAGATCGGCCCCGACGTCGGCCGCCTTGGTGAAGATGCCGCCCCCCAGCCGGGCAAAGACGGAGATCAGCGAACCGCCGAAGCCGAGGCCCACCAGGGCATCGATCGCGTCCTTCTCGTCGGTACCCGTGACGATCAGGAGCCCGTAGTAGCCCGCGACGCCGAGCAGCGCCAGCCCCGCCACCAGCAGGCCCGTCACCGCGCCGCCCTTGAAAGCCACCTCGAGAGCGGCCGACACGCCGCGCCGCGCGGTCTCCGCAACCCTGGCGTTGGCCCGGACCGACACGTTCATGCCGATGAACCCCGCCCCGCCCGACAGGCTCCCGCCGATCAGGAAGCCCACGGCGGTCTTCAGGTCGAGCGCGATCGCGAGCACGACCGCGATCACCACCGCGACGCCCCCGATGATCGTGTACTGCCGGGTCAGGTAGGCGCCCGCGCCCTCCTGGACCGCTCGCGAGATCGACTGCATCTCGTCGTTGCCGGGCGAGAGGCCGAGCAGCCAGCGCGAGGTGAGCACGCCGTACGTGAGCGCCGCGCCCGAGGAGGCGAGCGCGATGATCACGCCCCAGTCGGTCAGGAATTGCAAGGGGTGATGTTCTCCGGTAGAAGGTGGGTCGGCGGGCGGCCTAGTGCACGATGGCGCTTCCCAGCGCCGAGGCGCACACGCAGTCAGGCTGGGGCCCGATCTTCGGTATCGCCCGGAACAAGAGCGCGCGCAGTCTATCGAGGTTCGCGCGGAAGACCTCGAAGGCCGCGTCCGCCGAGACCGGCTCAACGTGAGGCATTCCCTGGAGCCCGACGTCGTAGTCGGTCACAAGCATCAAGTTGACATAACAGAGCTCGAGCTCGCGAGCGAGCCAGGCCTCGGGGTACTGCGTCATGTTGACCACGTCCCAGCCCGCTGCCGCGAACCAGCGCGACTCCGCGCGTGTCGAGAAGCGGGGACCCTGGATCACGACCACCGTGCCGCCGGTCAACACGCCCTCGTCCGCCTCGGCGAAAACCGAGGTCAGATCGTCGCAGTAGGGGTCCGCCGCCGAGACGTGCGTCGTCTGAGGCCCGTCGTAGAAGGTGTCTTCCCGACCGCTGGTTCGATCGACGAACTGGTCGCAGATCAGGAACGTCCCCGGTTCGAGCTCCGGCTTGAGCGAGCCGCAGGCGGAAGGCCCGACGATGCGTCGCACGCCCACCTGCCTCATCGCCCAGACGTTGGCGCGGTAGTTGATGCGGTGCGGCGGGAGCGCGTGCTCGTCGCCGTGGCGAGGCAGGAAGGCCACCCTCGTGCCCTCGATCTCGCCCAGGCGGATCCGGGCTGAGGGCGGCCCGTAGGGAGTGTCCACGGCCACCTCCTCGACCTCGTCCAGGAAGCGGTAGAAGCCGGACCCGCCGAAGACCCCGACTACGTGCCGGGCGGCGTCCAAATCTTCGACCTCGCCTTGGCGCGCTCCGGATCCTCCTTGCCGGGCTCTCCCTCGGCGGCGGGCTGCTGCGTCTCGCGCACGTAGACCATCTGCAGCTGCGCCAACGCGTCGCGGATCGGTTTGGCCTCTTCCTCCGGACACAGTGGCAGCAGCGCCCGGACGGCCTCGATCCCCAGCTTGGCCTGATCGAGGTTCTTCTCCTCCTCGACCGTCAGGCGCCGTCCGCTCAGGTTCACCAACGTCACCACGGTCTGGAGCAAGACGTCCTCGACCCTTAGTTGCTTGAGCGCCTCACGGAGCTGCTCCTCGTTCGGCTCGGCGGACTTGTTCACGTTCTCACCTCCTCGGCAGCGTAGGTCGTGCGGGCCTCGACCACCTCGGCCGCGAAGACCTCCTCGATCGAGGCTCCGCCCTCCAGTGCGGCACGCTGGCGCTGCGTCCCGTTCTGCTGCGGCAGCGCCGGTTCGATCCCCAGCGCGGCGCGCGCCGGGGCCGTCCACGCCAGAAGCCTGTCGGGAAGCGCAGCGGCCGCGAACTCCTGGCCCCGATCCAGGTCGATCATGCGACCATCCAGTCCGTACCGGATCGCCCGCCAGAGGTTCTCCTCCACGAACCTGTCGGGTGGCGGGTCGTGGACCACCCCGTCGTCGTAGTCGAGCGCGGCCTGAGCCACGCAGGCCACGAGCAGCCCAGCCAGCGCAGTGGACTCCTCGGCCCTCGACTGGGCGTCGCAGATCCGAACCTCCACGGTCCCGAAGGAGTGGTGCGGGCGGACGCTCCACCAAATCTGCGTGGGCTCGACGATCGAGTGGGTCCGGACCAGGAAATCGACGTACTCAGCGTAGGTCTGCCAGCTGCCTAGCGGCTCAGGGATTCCGCACCGGGGGAAGCTCTTGGTGAATATCTGACTGCGCGCCGAGTGGAGGCCCGAGTTCCAACCGTCCAGGAACGGGGAGTTCGCGGAGATTGCCAGCACCTCCGGGAGAACGGGACGGAGACGGTCGCACACAGCAATGGCGCGCTCGGCACCCCGCACGCCCACGTGCACGTGCAGGCTGAAGGTGTTGTTGCGCCAGGCGACGTACTTGAGTCCCTCCTCCACCCGCCGGTAGTGGTCCGTGTGGATGATCCGCTGCTCCTGCCACGGGCTCCAGGGGTGGGTCCCGGTCGCGGCCAGCGCGAGGCCGTGCTCAGCGGCCATCGAGAACAGCCTGACTCGTGCCTCGCGCTGGCGCGCCACGCCGTCGGCGAAGTCGCTGCCCTTGCCCGAGCGGATCTCGATCTCCGACTCAATCAACTCGCCCGAGATCGACTCCGCCAGCACCTCGTCGCTCGCCGCGGCCTCGCGCAGCTGATCGAAGCGGTGCACGAGGGAGTGCGTCTCCGGGTCGAGGATCGCGAACTCCTCCTCGATCCCGACCGTGAAGTCCTCCGAGGCCTCGAAGACCTCCCGCGTCTTCGCCATGTCGAGCATGGAGCTACGTCAAGTAGAAGTACAGCGCGTAGAGCAGGTCCACCGCGGGACTCGAGGTGTGCACCGTCACCTCCGGCGGCACCTGTAGGAGCGCCTCGGAGTAGTTGAAGATGATCTTGACACCGGCCTCGACCAGATCGTCGGCGACTTTCTGCGCGGAATCGGTGGGCACGGCGAGCACGCCCACCACGACCTCCTGCTCCTCGACCACCCGTTCGAGCTCCTCGTAGGAGCTCACAATCAGCGACTCGTTTATCCGCTTGCCGACCTTCTTGCTGTCCGTGTCGAAGATCGCGACGATCCGGAATCCGTGGTCGGCGAAGATGTCCGAGCCGGCGATCGCCTGCCCTAGATGCCCCGCCCCGAACAGCGCGATGTTGTGCTTGCCGGTGGTGCGCAGGATCTTGCGGATCTGCGAGACCAGCGAGTCGACGTTGTATCCCACCCCCCGCTTGCCGAACTTTCCGAAGCCCGACAGGTCGCGGCGGATCTGCGTGGAGTTCACGTGCGTGTAGTCGGCCAGCTCCTGGGACGAGATCGTCTGCTTGCCCATCTTCTTGGCCTGCGTGAGGACCTGGAGGTAGCGCGAAAGACGCGCCGCGACGCCGAGCGACAGACGCTCCTGGGATCCGTCCTGAAGCCCCAGGGCGGGCTCTTGGAAGCTCACGAGGCCACTCTATCGAGGCGCTCTTCCAGGGAATCCCGGTCGACGAAGTACTCGAACGCCTCCTCCCCGTTCACCGCGAGGACGGGGATGCGCTCCCCGTACTCCCTGTTGAGCCCCGGATCGAGCGAGACGTCCACCTCCGCCAGCTCGAAGTCACGCTCGAGGCGGACCGACAGCACTATCGCCCGCGCGTCCTCGCAGAGGTGGCAGCCGGGCCTGCCATAGAGCGTGACCTGCGTCAACCGGCCCTCGCGGCGGCGTCCAGGTCGAGATAGCCCGGGTAGGGGATCGGGTCCAGGAAGCGGGCGGCCCCGGCGATCATCGCCGCGTTGTCCGTGCATAGCTCGAGCGGCGGCACCCACACCGGCACGCCCAGCTCCTGGACCGCCGCGCGCAGCTCCGAGTTGGCGGCCACTCCGCCCCCAATCGCCAGCCGGCGCAGGCCTTCCCTAGCCAGCGCTTCCCGTGTACGGGAGACGAGAGCGTCGACGATCGCGCGCTGGTAGGAGGCCGCAAGGTCGGCGCGGTCGGCGTCGTCCCGCGGGAGGGAGGGCTCCTCGCGCAGCTTGTAGAGCAGGGCCGTCTTCAAGCCGCTGAAACTGAAGTCCACGGAGGCAGCGGAGCGGCCCGCACTCCCTTCGCTCGCGGGGGCCGAGGTTCGCGAAGGGGCCGCGCGAGGGAAGTCGTAGGCCTCCGGATCGCCCTCGCTCGCCAGCCGGTCGAGCTCCGGGCCGCCCGGATACCCGAGCCCGAGCAGGCGGGCGCCCTTGTCGAAGGCCTCACCGGCGGCGTCGTCCAGCGTCTGGCCGAGCACCTCGTAGTCGTGCTCCGAGTCCACGCGCGCCAGGAACGTGTGCCCCCCGCTGGCCACCAGGCACAGGTAGGGCGGCTCGATGGGATCCGGCTCCAGCGTGCTTGCCACCACGTGACCGTGCAGGTGGTCCACCGGCACCAGCGGCAGCCCGCGGGCGGCGGCGAGCGCCTTGGCCGCCGACACGCCCACGAGCAGCGCACCGATGAGCCCCGGCGAACGGGTCACGGCGACGGTGTCCACTTCGTCCAGGCCCACGTCCGCGCGCTCCAGGGTGTCCGCCGTGACGGCGTCGAGCAGCTCGAGGTGGTGCCGCGAGGCGATCTCCGGGACCACGCCGCCGTAGCGGGAGTGCAGGAGGCCCTGCGAGGCGATCACATTGGAGCGCACCTCACCCCGCGCGGTGACGACCGCTGCGCAGGTGTCGTCGCAGCTCGTCTCGATAGCGAGGATCACGCGCTCGCCCGCCGAGCCTCGCCGGCCTGGCTCGTGCGCCACATGATCAGAGCGTCCTCGCGGTTGTCGTGGTAATAGCCCCGCCTCCGCCCGGCCGAGCGGAAGCCGAACTTCTCGTAAAGCCGGATGGCGGCGTCATTGGAGGTGCGCACCTCGAGCGTGTACTGCTCGCCGGGCCCGTCGGCGATCTCGAGGAGGCGTTCGATCAAGGCGGTGGCGATTCCCTGGCGCAGGAGCCGGTCGTCGACCGCCACGTTCATGATGTGCCAGACGGTGTCGTAGCGGGAGCAGACCAGGTAGCCCACGAGGCTGCCGTCGCGCGTCGCCGCCAGGCAGATG
>DATFQM010000036.1:0-13908 GCA_035264265.1 Thermoleophilaceae bacterium | reverse complement strand
TTTGCGTACTGAACCGGGATGCGCCGCTGGCCCTCCTGCATGAAGACGATCGCGGCGATGATCGCCAGCGCCAGGAACGGCATCATCACCTTGAACACCTGATCCGGGTTGTTCCACCACTTGGTGATCCCGTCGGGGATGCGGGCGGCGATCGACGAGAAGATCATCAGCGAGATCCCGTTGCCGATCCCGCGCTGGGTGATCAGCTCGCCGAACCACATCAGCAGCACGCAGCCGGCGGTGAGCGTCATGACGATCACGAAGACGCGGCCGAAGGTGAAGTCCTTGACGATGTCGGCCCTGCCGCTCGAGAAGGTTCGGAAGAGGAACACGTAGCCGATCGACTGGCCGAAGGCGAGCCCGACGGTCAGGTACCGGGTGTACTGCGTGATCTTCTGCTGGCCGACCTCGCCCTCCTTGCGCAGCTTGTCGAGCGCGGGCACGACCACCGTGAGCAGCTGCAGCATGATCGAGGCCGTGATGTAGGGCATGATCCCGAGCGCGAAGATCGCGAAGCGCTGGAGGCCGCCCCCCGAGAACAGGTTCAGGAAGCCCAGGACGTTTGAGCCCGTGAAGTTCTCCGAGATGTCCTTGACTGCGTCGACGTTGATGCTCGGCGCCGGGATGTAGGCGCCGATTCGGTACAGCGCCAGCATCGCGGCCGTGAAGGCCAGCTTCTTCCTGATCTCTGGAACCCGGAGGGAGTTCAGGAAGGTGCGAACCATCTAGGCCTCGATGACTTGGCAGATGCCGCCCGCGGCCTCGATCTTCTCGCGCGCCGACCTGGAGAAGGCGTGGGCATGCACGGTCAGCGGCTTCGAGAGCTCCCCCTGGCCCAGCACCTTGACAGGAGCGTCCTTGCGCCTCGCGAGACCGCGCTCCCGGAGGCCCTCGGGCGTGACCTCGGCGCCCGCGTCGAAGCGCGCCTCGAGGTCCCGAAGGTTCACCGGCTGGGTCTTCGTGCGGAACTTCTCGAACGGCATCGACTTCTTCATGTGTGGGCCCCGGAGCTTGCGCATCCGCATGTGGATGGGGTTTTGCCCGCCCTCGAAGTTGATCCGCTTCTTGGCCCCCGAGCGGGCGCCCAGCCCCTTGTGGCCGCGTCCTGCGGTCTTGCCCACGCCGGAGCCCTCGCCGCGGCCGACCCGCTTGCGCTGCTTGCGCGAGCCGAGCGCCGGCGACAGGTTGTGCAGGCCGATTCGCTTGTCAGCCATCGTCGACCTCGATCAGGTGCTCGACAGAACGCACCAGGCCGCGCACCGCCGGGTCGTCGGTACGCTCGGCGGACTTGCCGATCCGGCCGAGGCCCAGCGTGCGGAGCGAGTCCTTCTGCTTCCGGCTCGACCCGTTCGAGGAGCGAACCTGCCTGAGCTTGTGCGTCCCCGCCATCAGGTCGAAGCCTCCTCGGCGACAGCGCCCTCTTCCTCCTGGCGACTGGCGTCTGGCGTCTGGCGACTCTCGTCTGGCGACTGGCCACTCTCGTCTGCCGCCTCGGACCCATCGCCCAGCCCGAGCACCTCGGCGACGCTTATGCCGCGCAGCTCCGCCACTTCTTCCGGCTTCCGCAGCGATTCGAGCGCGGCCTCGGTGGCCTTGACGAGGTTGATCGGGTTCTGGGAGCCGAGCGACTTCGACAGCACATCGCGGATCCCGGCGAGCTCGAGAACCGCGCGGACGCCGCCGCCCGCAATCACCCCGGTACCGGGCGACGCGGGCTTCAGCAGCACCCTCGCCGCCCCGTGGCGGCCGACGATCTGGTGGGTGATCGTCGCCCCATGCATCGGCACCTCGAACAGCGCCTTTCGGGCGCGGTCGACGCCCTTCTGGATCGCGACCGGGACCTCGTTCGCCTTGCCGTAGCCCACGCCGACCTTGGTCTTCTCGTCACCCACCACGACCAGCGCGGTGAACGAGAAGCGCCGGCCGCCCTTGACGACCTTGGCCACGCGGTTGATCTCGACGACCCGCTCCTGTAGGTCCGGACCCGCGCGATCTCCTCGTGTCCTGTCCCTAGCTGCCACCGGTCCTCACCGTAGCGATCACCGAGCTCATCAGAAGCGGAGGCCCCCCTGGCGGGCGCCCTCGGCCAGCGCCTTGACCTTTCCGTGGTAGCGGAAGCCGCCGCGGTCGAAGACGCATTCCTCGACGCCGGCCTGGTTGCCGCGCTCTGCTATCAGCTCGCCGGCGCGCTTTGCCTGGTCCATCCGCGGTAGGGCCTTGAGCTCCTCCTCCGTCCAGCTGACCGCGGCGAGCGTGTGTCCTTTCAGGTCGTCGATCAGCTGAGCCTGGATGCCGCGATTCGAGCGGAAGACCGAGAGACGGGGCCGCTCAGCGGTGCCGGCGACCTTGGCGCGCACCCGCCTCCGGCGGCGCAGGCGGCGAGTGGTCGAAGTCGTGCTCACGCCCGCTTGCCGACCTTCCTCGCGACGTACTCGCCCTGGTAGCGGATGCCCTTGCCCTTGTAGGGCTCCGGGGGGCGCTTCTTTCGGATGCCTGCCGCCACCTCGCCGACGACCTGCTTGGAGATGCCCCGGACCACGACCTGGGTTGGCTGCGGAACCTCGAAGTCGATCCCCTCGGGCGCCTGCACCTCGACCTGGTGCGAGTAGCCGAGGTTCATGACGAGCTTGTTGCCCTGAAGCTGGGCCCGGTACCCCACGCCCTGGATCTCGAGCCGCTTCTCGAATCCCTCGGTGACTCCCTGGACCATGTTGAAGATCAGGCTCCGCGTCAGCCCGTGCAGGGCCCGGTGCTCGCCCCGGTCGGAGGGCCGCGTGACGACGATCTCTCCGTTCTCGTGCGTGACGGTCATGTCCCGCGTGACGCGCTCCTGGAGCTCCCCCTTCGGCCCCTTCACCTTCACGAGCCCGGGCTCGACCTGCACCTCTACGCCGTCGGGCACGGGGATCGGCTGCTTTCCGATTCGGCTCATTGCCCGTCACCACACCTTGGCGACGAGCTCGCCGCCCACCCGCGCCCGGCGGGCGTCGTGGCCGGTCATCACGCCCCTGGAGGTCGACACGATCGCGGTCCCCATGCCGCCCAGGACCCTCGGGACCTCGTCGGCACCGACGTACTCGCGGCGACCTGGCTTCGAGACGCGCTCCAGGCCGCTGATGACCGAGCGACGGTCCTCCGTGTACTTCAGCCGCAGCCGCAGCACCTGGCCGACCCGGTCGGAGTCAACGGAGAAGTCCTCGATGTAACCCTGCTCGTGCAGGATTCGCGCGAGCTCGGTCTTGAACCTGGACGCCGGCATCGCGACCTCGTCCTGGTCCGCGGTCAGCGCGTTCCGGATCCGGGTGAGGAAGTCTGCGATCGGGTCGGTCTGCATCCTTCGAGCTACCAGCTCGACTTCGTGAGGCCCGGGATGTAGCCCTGGTGAGCCACCTCGCGCAGGCAGATGCGGCAGAGCCCGAACTTGCGCAGGTACGCGCGCGGGCGGCCGCAGCGCTTGCAGCGGTTGTAGTTGCGTGTCTGGTACTTGGCGGGGCGCGCTTGGCGCACTCTCTGTGAAGTCTTGGCCATTACTCCTCTTCGCGCTGTTCCGGAGCTCCCTCTTGCTCGGAGCCCTCTTCGCCCTCCTCCGGCTCCACCCGCCTGGCGTACGCCTCCGGGTTCTCCTCCTTGAGCTGCTCGAGCGCCGCCTGCTCGGCCTCGGCGCGCAGCCGCGCCTCCTCCTTGCGCTTCTCCTCCTCGGCCGCGCGGGCGGCCTCCTCGTCCTCGCCCGGCGCGCCCTCGCGCTGGAAGGGCATGCCGAACTCGCGGAGCAGCGCGTATGCCTCCTCGTTCGTCTTCGCTGTGGTGGTGATCGTGACGTCCAGGCCGCGGACCTGGTCGATCGAGTCGTAGTCGACCTCAGGGAAGATGATCTGCTCGCGGATGCCCAGCGAGTAGTTTCCGCGCCCGTCGAACGAGCGGGTGCTCAAGCCGCGGAAGTCGCGGATCCGCGGAATGGCGACGGACATCAGACGGTCCAGGAACTCGTACATTCGGGCGCGCCGCAACGTGACCGAGACGCCCACCGGCATCCCTTCGCGCAGCTTGAAGGCGGCGATCGACTTCCGGGCGCGGCGGACGTTGGGGCGCTGGCCAGCGATGGTCGCCAGCTGCTCCGTGGCCGACTCGAGCACCTTCGAGTCCTGCTTGGCCTCGCCGATACCCATGTTCAGGGTGATCTTCTGCAACCGCGGTGCCTCCATCGGGCTGGTGTAGCCGAATCGTCTGCGCAGGCTGTCGCGAATCTCCCGCTCATAGCGCTCCTTGAGCCGCGGCGGGACGTTTTGCTGTCCGTTGCCTTCTGCCATCTCTGCTTCAGTCGATCTCCGTGCCCGATCGCTTGGCGATTCTCACGCGCCGGCCGCCCTCCCGCCTGATCCCGACGCGCGTCGGGTCGCCAGACTTTGGGTCGACCAGCATCACGTTAGAGACGTGGATCGGCCCCTCCGCCTCGATGATTCCGCCGATCTCCTGGGAGCGCTGGGTATCGCGTAGCGACCGCGGGCGGGTGTGCCGCTTCTGCACGTTCATGCCCTCCACGTAGACGCGCTCGCGCTTGGGGTCCACACGCAGCACGCGGCCGGTTTTCCCCCGGTCCTTGCCGGTGAGCACCTTCACCGTGTCGTCTCTGCGGATCTTCATAGGACCTCCGGAGCCAACGAAACGATCTTCATGAAGTTCCGGTCGCGTAACTCGCGCGCCACGGGGCCGAAGATACGAGTGCCGCGTGGATTGTTCTGGGCGTCGATGAGCACCGCCGCGTTCTCGTCGAAGGCGATGTAGGTGCCGTCGTCGCGGCCGAATTGCTTCTTCGTGCGGACCACCACCGCCTGGACGACCTCGCCCTTTCGGACGGTGCCGTGTGGGATCGCCTGCTTGACGGTCCCGACGATCACGTCGCCGACCCCGGCGTAGCGGCGCTGGGACCCGCCGGCGACGCGGATGCAAAGGATCTCGCGCGCGCCGGTGTTGTCCGCCACCTTGAGGCGCGATTCCTGCTGGATCATCCAAGGTCCTCCGCGAGGCTCGCCGGTCCTTGGGCGAGCGAGAATCGAGCCTGGCAAGGACGCCGGGAGTCCTCGATAGCAGCGCTATCGGGGGCGACCCAGGACGCCGCCACGCGAAGGTTCGCAGCCGCCCAAGGGCTGGCGAGACGAGCGAAGGGCCTCACTACCGGGCCCTCTCCAACACCTCGACGAGCCGCCAGCGCTTGGTGCGGCTCACTGGGCGGCTCTCGATGACCCTCACCGTGTCGCCGATGTGGGCCTCGTTGCTCTCGTCGTGCGCGTGGAGGGTGGATGAGCTGCGGACGACCTTGCCGTACATCCGGTGCGAACGCTGGCTGTCGATCCGCACGGTGATCGTCTTGTCGGCCTTGTCCGAGACGACGATCCCCTGCCGCAGCTTCGGCTTGCCCGTTCCCTTGGAGGCCGGAGGGGTGGGCTCGCCGCGCGGCCGGCGCTTCCGGCGCTCGCGGGCGCGCGTGCGCCATGCGCGCCGCCGGGCGGCCTTGCGGCGCCGCTGCTCGCTGCGCTCCTGGGCGCGCTCCTCGGCCGATCGCTGCGGACGGCCCTCGCCGGTGTGGGCAGAGCGCTCCCGCTTGCGGCGCTCCCTGGGGCTGAGAGTCTCTTCCTCGGCCGGACCCTCTTCCTGGCGGCTGGCGTCCGGCGACTCGGGCGCGTCGGCCTCAGGCGCCTCTGCGCCCACTTGCTCGCGACTGGCGTCTTGCGACTCGGCTGCCGCCTGCTGGTCGTTCTTCTCTTCCTCTGTCATTGCTGCTTCCTGATCTCGTTCTCCACGTCCAGCCCACGCTGGCGGGCCACCGTGAGGCCGCGCGCCAAATCGGTCTTCGCCTGCCTCAGCCGGGCCGTGTTCTCGAGCTGGCCCGTCGCGTGCTGAAAGCGGAGGTTGAAGAGCTCCTCGCGCGAGCGCTCCACGAACTGCGCGAGCTCCGGGTCGTCGAGATTGTGTACCTCCACCGCCTTCACTGCTGCCCGGCCCGCTCGCGCAGCACGAACTTGGTCTTGACCGGGAGCTTGTGGCCCGCGAGCCGCATGGCCTCGCGCGCAAGCGGCTCTGGCACGCCGGACAGCTCGAACATAACACGGCCCGGCTTGACCACCGCGACCCAGCCCTCCGGAGCGCCCTTGCCGGATCCCATCCGGGTCTCGGCCGGCTTCTTCGTGAACGGCTTGTCGGGGAAGATGTTGATCCAGACCTTGCCGCCGCGCTTGATCTTGCGGGTCATCGCAATTCGGGCGGCCTCGATCTGGCGGTTGCTCACCCAGCCGCGCTCGAGCGACTTGAGCCCGTACTCGCCGAACTCCACGCGGGTGCCGCCCTTCGCGTTGCCGCGCCGGCGGCCGCGGTGTTCCTTGCGCCACTTGACGCGCTTGGGCTGCAGCATCAGGCACCCGTCCCCGTCGGCGGCTGCGGCCCGCGGCCCTGCTGGCCGCCCCGCGCCCCGCGCCCACGGCCGCCCCCGGGCCCCACGGCCTGCGGTGCCTCGAGCTCGGTCAGGTCCTGGGCGAAGCCCTTGGGCATGATCTCGCCCTTGTTCACCCACACCTTGACGCCGATGCGGCCGAACGTCGTCCGGGCCTCGTAGAAGCCGTAGTCGATGTCGGCCCGCAGCGTGTGGAGCGGCACCCGGCCATCCGAGTAGCCCTCGGTGCGCGCCATCTCGGCCCCGCCCAGCCGGCCCGACACCTGGATCTTCACGCCCTTGGCGCCGGAGCGCATCGCCGAGGTCAGCGCCCGCTTCATCGCGCGGCGGAACGCCACCCGGTTCTGGAGCTGCTCGGCGATCGATTGGGCAACGAGCCTGGCGTCCAGCTCGGGGCGCTTGATCTCGAGGATGTTCACCTTCACGGCCTTGCCGGTCATCTTGTGGAGCTCCCTCCGCAGGGCGTCCACCTCGCTGCCGGACTTGCCGATCACGATGCCCGGGCGGGCCGTGTGGATGTTCACCTCGATCTCGTTCTTGTTCTTCTTGATCGTGATGTTCGAGAGCCCCGCGTGGGCGAGCTTGTTCTCGATGTGGTCGCGGATGCGGATGTCCTCGAGGAGGTAGTCCGAGAACTCCTTCTCATTGAACCAGGTGGATTTCCAGTCGTGGATGTATCCGACTCGCATCGACTCGGGATGGATCTTCTGCCCCATTACGTCCCTTCGTTCGTCGTCAGCTCGATCGTCATGTGGCTGGTGCGCTTGTTGATGCGCGTCGCCCTGCCCAGGGCGCGGGGCCGGTAGCGCTTGATGGTGGGCCCCTCGTCGACGTAGGCTCCCTTGACCCGCAGCTCGTCCGACGTCAGCTCGTAGTTCGCCTCCGCGTTGGCCACCGCGGAGTCGAGCAGCTTGAGAATGTCCTCGGAGACGACGCGTGACCCGTGATTGAGGATGGCGCGAGCCTGCTCGACTGGCTTGCCGCGGATGTGCCCCATGACGAGCCGTGCCTTGCGGGGGGCGCTGCGGACGTACTTCGCCCGCGCGGAGACGACCACGGCGCCGTCGGGCTCGCGCGGCGCCGCCCTCTTCGTCTCGGTGACGGTCGCTGTTGAGGTGCGGGGGCGGGAGAGCTCTCCCTCCGGCTCCGTCTCCACGCTGTCGTCCTCTCGCAGGCGCGATGCGAGCTCGTCCTTGGTTCCGCTCTTCTTGAGCCCCCGCGCCTCGAGCTCCTCCTGGAGCTCGTCGACTGTCAGGGACTCCCAGCCCTCCTCGGGAGTGGCGCTTCGCTCCGCGGGACTCATCGCATCCTCACCCTGTCGCTGCCGGCATGGGCCCGGAACACCCGTGTGGGGGCGAACTCGCCGAGCTTGTGGCCGACCATCGACTCCGAAACGAACACAGGCACGTGCTTGCGCCCGTCGTGTACGGCGATCGTGTGGCCGACCATCTCGGGGAAGATCGTGGACGTGCGCGACCAGGTCTTGACCATCTGCTTCTGGCCGGACTCGTTCATCTGCTCGATCCGCCGCAGCAGACGCTCCTCCACGAACGGGCCCTTCTTCGACGAGCGGCTCATGGGATGCTCCTTTTCTGGCCGTCGTGCATCCGCTAACGCTTGCCCTTCTTCCCGCGGCGGCGGCCGCGGACGATGAAGTGGTCCGACGTCTTCTTCTTCTTGCGAGTGCGGTAGCCCAGCGTCGGCACGCCCGAGGGGGTGACCGGGTGGCCGCCAGGGGTGTGGTGTGCCTCGCCGCCGCCGTGGGGGTGGTCCACGGGGTTCATCGCGACGCCGCGCGTCTGGGGGCGCTTGCCCCGGTGGCGGGAACGCCCGGCTTTGCCGAGCTCCACGAGCTCGTGCTCCGCGTTGCCTATCGCGCCTATCGTGGCGCGGGACTCGAGCGGTACCATCCTCATCTCGCCCGAGGGCAGCCTCAGGGTAGCGTGCCGGCCTTCCTTGGCCATCAGCTGGATCGCCGTCCCCGCCGAGCGGCCGAGCTGGCCGCCGCGCCCGGGTGTGAGCTCGACGTTGTGGACCGTGGTCCCCGTGGGAATCGATCGCAGAGGCAGGCTGTTCCCGACCTGGATCTCGGCCCTGTCACCGGACATCACCGAAGCCCCGACCCGCAGCCGCGCGGGCGCGATGATGTAGCGCTTCTCGCCGTCGGCGTAGTGCAGCAGCGCGATGTGGGCGCTGCGGTTGGGGTCGTACTCGATCGCGGCGACCTGGGCCGGCACCCCGTCCTTGCGGCGCTTGAAGTCGATCCGCCGGTAGCGGCGCTTGGCGCCGCCGCCGCGGTGGCGGGAGGTGACCCGGCCCTTCGAGTTGCGGCCGCCTGACTTGGACAGGCCCTCCGTGAGCGCCTTCTCGGGCTCGGGGCGGCTGACCTCCGAGCGATCCGCCCACGTGGCGAAGCGGCGACCGGGGGTCGTGGGCTTGTGCTTGCGGACGGGCATTATGCGGCGAGCTCCGAGGCTTGCGGTGTCATTCACTCAACTCCTGGCCCTCGAACAGCTCGATGGAGTCCTCGGGATGGAGCGTCACGACCGCCTTCTTCCAGCGGCGGCGCTGCCCCGAGGTCCAGCCGCGGCGCTTGGGCTTGGGCTTGACCCACGCCGTCCGGACGCCGGCCACGCGAACGCCGAAGATGTCCTCCACGGCCTGGCGGACCTGAGTCTTGTTGGCCCGCTCGTGGACTCGGAAGGTGTACTTGTTGGCGGCCAGGAGCGCGTAGCTCTTCTCCGAGATGACCGGCCGGACGATCACCTGGCGCGCGTTCACTTGGGCGCCGCCTTCTCGACCAGCCGCGCGAGCGCGGCCTCCGAGACCACCAGCCGGGAGGCTCCGATGACGTCCACCACGCCGACATCCTCGACGTGCATCACCGAGACGTCCCGCAGGTTCCGAAACGACTTGGCGCAGGTCTCCTCCCCGTCGGCCAGCACGACAAGCGCCCGGCCCTCGCCGAACTGGGCAAGCGCCTCGGCGGCCTGACCCGTGGCCGGGGTGTCGAAGGCCGACGCGTCCAGTCCGGCGATCGAGCCACGCTCGGCGTGGACGGACAGGGCCGCCCGCAGCGCACGGCGACGCGCCTTACGGTTGACCTTGGTGACGTAGCCGCGGGGCTTGGGACCGAACGCCACCCCGCCGCCGACGCGCTGCGGCGCCGAGAGCTGCCCCACGCGCGCCCGGCCGGTGCCCTTCTGCCGCCAGGCCTTGGCGCCCGTCATCGCGATCTCGCCGCGGGACTTGGTGGAGGCCGTGCCGCGCCGCCGGGCGTTCATCTCGGCCCGTGCGGCCTCGTGGACCAGAGGCCCGTGAAAGCGCTCGTCGAACACCGCCCGGTCGAGGGCCAGTTTCCCCTGCTTCTTGCCGATCCACGGGGCCTGGGGAGCGGCCATTGTCAGGCGTCCTCCCGGATCTCGACGACCCCGCCCTTGGGGCCGGGAACGGCGCCGCGCACCAGCAACAGGTTCTCGTCCGGGCGAACCTCGACGACTTGCAGCCCGCCCTGGGTTACCCGCTCGTTGCCCATCTGGCCCGGACCGCGGGTGCCCTTGAAGACGCGCGACGGGTCGGCCGAGGCGCCCACAGCGCCCGGTGCCCGCACGTTGTGGGAGCCGTGCGAGACGGGGCCGCGATGGAAGTTGTGGCGCTTGATTGTCCCCTGAAAGCCCTTGCCCTTCGAGGTACCGGACACCTTGATCCGCTGCCCCTTCTCGAACAGCTCGCCCACCCGCAGCTCGGCGCCCACCTCGAGCTCGTCGTCCGCCTCGCCGCGGAATTCGCAGAGGTGGCGGAGCGGCGCCACGCCCGCCTTTCTGAGATGGCCGAGCCGGGCCCTCTGCAGCCCCTTTTCCCGGGCCTCGCCGAAGCCGAGCTGCACGGCGTCGTAGCCGTCCCGCCCGGCCCGCCGGATCGCCGTGACGAAGCAGGGCCCGGCCTCGAGCACGGTCACGCGCTCGACGTGACCGTCGTCGGCGTCGAAGACCTGCGTCATGCCCAGCTTTCTTCCGAGGAGGCCCGCCATCGCCCCTCAGATGAGCTGGATCTGGATGTCCACGCCAGCCGGCAGGTGGTCGAGCCGCTGCAGGGAGTCCACCGTCTTCGGGGTGGGCTGCAGGATGTCGATCAGCCGCTTGTGGGTGCGGACCTCGAAGTGCTCGCGCGAGTCCTTGTCCTTGAACGGGCCGCGCACCACGCAGTAGACGTTCTTCTCGGTCGGCAGCGGGACCGGCCCCGACACCGAGGCGCCCGTCCGCACGGCCGTGTCCACGATCTCCTTGGCGGCCGTCTCGATCGCCGAGTGGTCGTAGGCCTTGAGCCGGATCCTGATCTTGTTCTGCGTGAGGGTTGCCATAGGGGTCTTGGACACACTCGGGGGCGGGTCGTACGCCCGCCCCCGGGAAGCTCCTTGTCGGAGGTGCCTACTCGATGATCTCGGTGACCACCCCCGAGCCAACCGTCCTTCCGCCCTCGCGGATCGCGAAACGGAGCCCCTCGTCCATCGCGATCGGCTGAATGAGCTCGACGGTCATCTCGACGTTGTCGCCCGGCATGACCATCTCGGTGCCCTCCGGCAGGTGGGCCACACCGGTCACGTCGGTGGTGCGGAAATAGAACTGCGGCCGGTAGCCGTCAAAGAACGGCGTGTGGCGGCCTCCCTCCTCCTTCTTCAGGCAGTAGACCTGCGACTTGAACTTCGTGTGCGGCGTGATCGAGCCGGGCTTGCAGAGCACCTGTCCACGCTCGATGTCCTCGCGCTTGGTGCCGCGCAGAAGGCAGCCCACGTTGTCGCCGGCCTGGCCCTCGTCGAGGATCTTGCGGAACATCTCGACGCCGGTGACGACGGTCTTGGAGACCTGCGGATGGATTCCCACGATCTCCACGTCGTCGCCGGTGTGGATCACGCCCTGCTCGATGCGTCCGGTGGCCACGGTGCCGCGGCCCGTGATCGAGAACACATCCTCGACCGGCATCAGGAACGGCTTATCCAGCGGCCGCTCCGGCTGCGGGATGTAGTTGTCGAGCGCGTCGGCGAGCTCTAGGATCTTCCGCTCCTCCTCGGCGTCGCCCTCGAGCGCCTTCAGGGCCGAGCCCTGGATCACGGGCACGTCGTCGCCGGGGAACTCGTACTCGGTGAGCAGGTCGCGAACCTCTACCTCGACGAGCTCCAGCAGCTCCTCGTCGTCGACCATGTCGACCTTGTTCAGGTAGACGACCACATAGGGCACGTTCACCTGACGGGCCAGCAGGATGTGCTCCCGGGTCTGGGGCATCGGGCCGTCGGCGGCCGACACCACGAGAATGGCGCCGTCCATCTGGGCGGCGCCGGTGATCATGTTCTTGATGTAGTCCGCGTGGCCTGGACAGTCGACGTGGGCGTAGTGGCGGTTCTCGGTCTCATACTCCACGTGCGAGGTGGCGATCGTGATCCCGCGCGCCTTCTCCTCCGGGGCGTTGTCGATCTCCTCGAAGCTCTTGGCCTGTCCGCCGATCTTCCGGGCCAGGACCTTGGTGATCGCGGCCGTGAGGGTCGTCTTGCCGTGATCGATGTGACCGATCGTGCCGACGTTCACATGCGGCTTGTTGCGCTCGAACTTCTCCTTCGACACTCCGGACTACTCCTTTCGGGCGATTTCGCGGGCCAGGGGCCCGAGCTTGCGAAACATACTCCTTATGCCCCCGCCCCGACCGGCTCACCGGTGCGGTGCTCGATGATCTCCTCGGCGATGTTCTGAGGGACCTCCTCGTAGCGGTCGAACTGCATCGTGTAGTTCGCCCGCCCCTGCGTGTTCGAGCGGAGGTCGGTGGCGTAGCCGAACATCTCCGCCAAAGGCACGCTCGCTCGCACGGCCACCGCGTTCCCCCGCGGCTCCTGGCTCTCGACGTGGCCGCGGCGCCGCGAGAGATCGCCGATCACGTCACCGATGAACTCCTGCGGCGTCACCACCTCCACCGCCATAACGGGCTCGAGCAGCACTGGATTCGCCCGCTTGGCGGCCTCCTTGAGCGCCAGCGTCCCCGCGACCTTGAAGGCCACCTCGGAGGAGTCCGTGTCGTGGTACTTGCCGTCCACGAGCGTGGCGCGGACGTCCACCATGGGATATCCCGCCCTGACGCCCGAGTCGAGCGCCTCCTCGATCCCCTTCTCCACGGCGGGGATGAACTCCGAGGGCACGGCGCCACCCTTGATCTGGTTGACGAAGTCGAAGCCCTCGCCGGGAGCGGGCTCCAGATCGATGTAGACGACCCCGTACTGGCCCGCGCCTCCCGTCTGGCGGATGAACCTGCCCTCGACCTTCCTCGCACCGTCGCGGACGGTCTCGCGGTAGGCGACCTGCGGGCGCCCCACGCCGGCCTCGACCCTGAACTCCCGCTTGAGCCGGTCGACGATCACCTCGAGGTGCAGCTCGCCCATACCGGAGATCACGGTCTGCCCGGTCTCGTCGTCGGTGCGGACCTGGAAGGTGGGATCCTCCTCGGCGAGCCGCGCCAGCGCCACGCCGAGCTTCTCCTGGTCCACCTTCGTCTTCGGCTCGATCGACACGTGCACTACCGGGGCGGGAAAGCTGATGGTCTCGAGGACGATGGGTGCGTCCGGGGCGCAGAGCGTGTCGCCTGTGGAGGTCTGCTTCAGGCCCACGCCGGCGGCGATGTCGCCCGCGTGGATCTCCTCCTGCTCCTCGCGGTGGTTGGCGTGCAGCATCAGGATCCGCCCCACCCGCTCAGTGCGCCCGGTGACGGAGTTGAGGACCCGCGAGCCGGCGGCCAGCTTGCCCGAGTAGACGCGGAAGTAGGTGAGCTTGCCGACATAGGGATCGGCCATCACCTTGAACGCGAGCGCGGCGAACGGCGCGTCGTCGGAGGCCTCGCGCGTGGTGGGGGTGCCCTCTCCGTCCTGTATCTGGGAGCCTTCCAGACCCTCGACGGGCGGCACGTCCAGCGGACTCGGCAGGTACTGGATCACCGCGTCGAGGAGGGGCTGCACGCCCTTGTTCTTGAAGGCGGAGCCGCAGAAGACCGGCGTCATCGAGATGTCGAGGGTGGCCTTGCGGATGTCGGCGCGGAGCCGTTCCGGCTCGATCGGATTCTCCTCCAGGTACTCCTCCATCAGGTGGTCGTCGTACTCGGCGACCGCCTCGATCAGCTCGGTGCGCGCGAGGTGGGCCTGGTCGGCCAGTTCGGCCGAGATCTCCTCCTCGGCCCACTCCTGCCCCAGGTCGTCCTTGTAGACGAGGGCCTTCATCGACACCAGGTCGATGACCCCGGTGAAGTCCGCCTCGGAGCCGATCGGAAGCTGCACCGGCACCGGATGGGCGCCCAGGCGCTCGACCATGGTCTGAACCGCGTTCCTGAAGTCCGCCCCCACCCGGTCCATCTTGTTGATGAAGGCGATGCGCGGAACCCGGTACTTGTCGGCCTGGCGCCAGACCGTCTCGGACTGCGGCTCGACGCCGGCG
>DATFQM010000035.1:0-10511 GCA_035264265.1 Thermoleophilaceae bacterium | reverse complement strand
AGCGCATCACGAACATCACCAGCGCGAGGATCCCGAGCACGAACAGCACGGGATGCACGATGACCCCGCCGGCGATGGCGATGACCAGCAGGACGATCCCCAAGATCAACCACAACATCGAATCCTCCTTCCGTGTCGCGGGCGATACCCCGGGTCGCCGGCCCATACTCGGTGGAATGCGAACTCCAGGCCGAGTAACGCTTGCCCATTCTGGAGTTAACCCTTGCCCATTCTCGGGTACGGCGCGAAAACGAACTTAGACGAAATGAGGAGGGAACCATGGCCAGGGACATAGGCGATGCGGTCGGAACCGCGCTCGGGCGACTAGCCCGCGAGGCCGCGCAGAGCGTCGCGAGCAATGGACGGAAGGGCTCAGGCCCGCTCTCCGGGATGAGGAAGGGCTCTAGCCCGCTCTCCGGGATGAAGGGCGTGGCCGCGGGCGCAGGTGTCGCGGCGCTGGCGCCGCTGGCCACCAAGGGGGCCGGGAAGCTTGCAAAGCGCGCGCTCACCAACGGCGCCGACCCGGTCAAGAAGGCCAGTGACAAGGTCGGCGAGAAGGCCAGTGAGAAGGTCGGCCAGGGTGTCAAGGACGCCGTCGGAAAGTCGGGCGGCGCGGCCGGGCTGGCGAAGGAGGCCGGCAAGGGTCTGCTGCCGGGCGGCGGAGGCGACAAGTCGGGCGGCTCGCCGGGCGTCGGCAAGGGTCGGCGGATGCCCGTGCAACAGGCCGTCGACGTGGCCGTGCCGCTCAGCACGGCCTACAATCAGTGGACCCAGTTCGAGGAGTGGCCGAGCTTCATGCACCGGCTCGAGCGGGTTACCCAGGAAGACGAGACCAACGTCTCGTTCAAGGCGAAGATCTGGGCCGTCTCGAAGGAGTTCAAGGCCGAGATCCTCGACCAACGTCCTGACGACCGCATCAAGTGGCACGTGACCGAGGGTCTCAGCCACACAGGGGTCGTGTCGTTCCACGAGCTCGCCCCCAAGCTCACGCGCATCGAGCTGACCCTCGACGTCGAGCCGGGCTCGCTGATCGAGAAGGCGGCACGCGGGATGCGCCACGTGAAGCGGGCGGTCCGAGCGGATCTGAAGCGCTTCAAGGCGTACGTCGAGATGGAGGAGGAGGAGACGGGCTCCTGGCGGGGTGTGATCGAAGACGGTGAGATGAAGTCGTCTCGCAGGCAGGAGAGCTCGTCCTCGGGCGGCCGCAAGCGGTCGTCGAGCCGGAGCAAGGGCTCGTCCTCGGGCAACCGCGGCCGGTCGTCGTCGGGCGGTACCAAGGCGTCGTCCTCTGGAGCGCGGAGCCGCTCGTCATCGAGCCGGAAGGGGAGCTCCTCCAGCCGGGGCTCGTCCAACGGCAAGAGCTCGGGCTCCGCTCGCAGGAAGAGCTCGGCCCGCTCCTGAGACCCGACCTGGCGGCACGGTGAGCGGGTTCGTAAAGCGCGTGGCGATGGAGCGGATGTCGGGCGGCCGGCCGGGACCGGGGCGCGCCATCCTCACCGCTGCGGCCGTAGGCGCGGCCGCCGCTGGCGTGACCTACCGCCTGCTTCGCCGGTAGATGGGGCAGAGCCTGGTTTGTCTTGCGATCCGGACGGGTAGCCGGCTGCGGTGTATCCGGGGAAGAAGGAGGAGGTCCGGTGGCGGTTGACATGAACCGGGTGGTTGCCGCGGCGATCGAGGCCGCGCTGAACGATGAGAACGAGAAGCCCCGGCGGCGTCGGCTCTCGGGGCTGCGCGCGGTGGTGGCCGGGGCCGCGCTCGCCGCGGCGGCTCGAGTAGCGGTGACCAAGGCCCCCGATCTTCCCCGCCTTCCCGACGTGTCCCGCGTTTCGGACCTGGTCCGCGACCGCCTGGCAGAGCGCGGTTGGCTCGGCGAGGACGAAGACCTCGACGAGGAGGAGCTCCAGGACGAGGCCGACGTCGAGCCTGAGGACGAGGCCGAGGTCGAGCCCGAGGGCGAGGTCGACGAGGAGGAGCCCGAGGACCAGGTCGACGAGGAGGAGCTCGAGGGCGAGGTCGACGAGGAGGAGCTCGAGGGTGAGGCCGACGCCGAGCCTGAGGCGGAGGGCGACGAGGACGAGCTCGAGGGCGTGGCCGAAGAGGAGGAGCTCGAGGATGGGCCGGCGGCCGAGGCGGACGAAGCCGACGAGGAGGACGAGCCCGAGGGCGAGGACGAGGTCGAAGACGAGGCCGCTGAGGAGCCGAACGCCGAGGCGGCCGACGACGAGGACGAGGACGACCCGCGCCGACAGGCGCCAGGCGTCGCCGTGGAGACGAACGGCGACCGCGGCGACGGGGGATCAAGCACGCCGGACGTCATCGAGCTACTGAACCCCCACGCGCCGCCTCCGGTACTAGCCCGGGCGAAGCGGAGACGCAGGCGGCGCGTAAGTCCGGCGGCGCGGCCTCCACAGCCGCCCGAGACCGACTGGGACGGGGAGGAGTCGCCGAAGCGCAGGGGCAGCCGATCGAAGCCGCGCTCAGGCTCCAAGGACGAAGGGAAAGGCAGGCAGTAGGTACACGGCGCGGAGGATCTGATGGCGCAAGACGACAAGAAGTACGCGGATCACCCCAAGGAGAAGGAGGCCGATCGCTACCGCAAGGCGGCGGAGGACGCCCTCCAGCAGCTCGACTGGGCGATCGGGTACCTGCACGGCATCCACAAGACCGACATCTCCCGAGCGCTGGCGAAGAACCGCTCCTACATACGCAGGCAGCTTATGGGCCGCGCGGAGGAGTCACTGCCAAGTCAGGAGACGAGGGAAAAGTAATCGAGCTGGAGAGAGGAGGGGAGAATGGCGGTAGGAGCACCAACACCTCGTGGGTACCTCGAACGCCCCCGGCCGAGCGGCTTGGCGGACGTCGTAGACGTCATCCTCGACAAGGGCATCGTCATCGACGTCTACGTCCGGGTAGCGCTGATCGGCATCGAGATCCTGACCATCGACGCGAGGATCGTCATCGCGAGCGTCGATACGTACTTGCGCTTCGCCGAGGCGGTCAACCGGCTCGACATCGCGCATACGGATGATTCGCAGGGGCTCCCGGAGCTGATGGAGACGGTCACCTCGGGCGGTGCCGCTTCGAAGACGAAGGGAGCAATCGAGGGAGCCAAGGAGAAGCTCTTCGGCGAGGACGACGACGATGGTGAGAAGGAGAAGGAGACACAGAAGAGCACACGGCGCCGGTCCTCCTCCTCGAAGAGGCGCTCGTCCGGATCCTCCTCGCGCTCGCGCAACCGTAAGGAGAGCTAGTGGCGGGCGACGAAGGGACCGTCTACGTGTACGGCATCCTGCCGGTCTCCGAGCAGGACGCGCTGTCGGTCGCCGGCGTCAAGAACTCCGGCGTCAGGACGGTACGCCACGGCGACCTGGCAGCGCTTGTGAGCGACTTCGAAGGCCGGGCGCTCAAAGCGGCCAAAGAAGTCCGGGCTCACTGGCAGGTCCTCGAGGAGGCCTCGGCGAGGGCAACGGTGCTCCCGGTCCGCTTCGGAACGGTGATGGAGAGCGATATCGCCGTTCGCGAACAGCTGCTGGCGCCCAATGCCGAGCGGCTCGTCGCTCTGTTGCGGGAGCTCGCGGGACGGGTGCAGCTCAGCGTCAAGGGCGACTACGACCAGGAACAGCTGCTGCGCGGGGTCGTAACCGGCTCACCGGACGTCGCGGCGCTCCGTGAGCGGCTGAAGACGCTTCCCGATGACGCCGGCTACTACGACCGCATCCGCATGGGCGAGCTCGTCGCGTCCGAGATCGAACGTCGCAGGGAAGAGGATCAAGGCCTTGCACTCGAGAGGCTCGAGCCGCTGGCGGTGAGTGCGCGTGCCGAGGCGCTCACGACGCCGGAGGCTGCCTTCAACCTCGCTTTCCTCGTTCATCGTGACCGTCTCGATCAGTTCAGCGCGGCCGTTCGAGGGCTCGGCGAGGAAATCGGCGAGCGGATACGAATTCGCTACGTGGGGCCGCTTCCGCCCTACAGCTTTGCGGACCTCGAGCTCACCGCTGGGAGCGCGTAATGGGCCTGATCAGCGGGCTACTGACACTGCCGCTCGCTCCAGTGCGCGGAACGGCTTGGATCGCCGAGCGGCTCGAGGAGCAAGCCGAGGCCGAGCTCTATGACGAGTCGGCGATACGCGCGGGGCTGCTCGAGCTAGAAGCGGCCCGCGAGGCGGGCGAGTTCGACGAGCAGGAACTCGCCGACGCCGAGGATGCGCTGCTCGAGCGGCTGATGGAGATTCGCGGACTGGCGGGAGAGGAGGGCTATGGCGGACTCGAATGACGACGGGCGACTATCGGCCCACGAGCTGAGCCAGGCGGCGTTGACGACCGTCGAGGAGCTGACCGGTTATGAGCCCGAGGCCGTCACGGGGCTCGAATGGGACGGCGAGCTCTGGCAGGTGACAGTCGACGTACTCGAACTGTCGCGTGTGCCGAGCACGACGGACATGATCGGCACATACGTCGTACAGCTCGACGAGGGCGGCACGCTGCGCGGTTACAGGCGCACCGGCCGCTTCCAACGCTGCCAGACGAGCCGGGAATGAGCGTGGAGGAGCGATACCTGCCCACTCGCGCTCCGAGCCGTCTGCCCGGGCGGCCCGAGCCACAGACCAACCTCGCCGACATCCTCGAGCGCGTGCTCGACAAGGGCATCGTCATAGCGGGCGACATCCAGATCAACCTGCTCGACATCGAGCTGCTGACGATCAAGCTGCGGCTGCTGATCGCCTCGGTCGACCGCGCGCGCGAGATGGGCATCAACTGGTGGGAGAGCGACGCCTCGCTTCAGAGCCTCGATCCAGGGGAGGACGATGACCGCGGGCGGCTCGAACGCGAGAACCGCGAGCTGCGTGAGCGGCTCGATCGGCTCGAACGGCAGCTCGGCGTCGGCAGTGAGACTGGCTCCGAGGCGGAGTCGACCCAAGAGGCGAAGGCCGACGATGCCTGACGAGCTGGGCCGCTGGGCCGCAAAGCGCGCCCCGGAGCTGCTCTCTCGTGCCGAGGCGGAGGCGGTGGCCGCGCTCCGAGAGGCGCTGCTGGAGGCCGCGCGGCGCCACCAGCACGAGCCCGAGCAGACCGTCCAGCTCCACGGGGACGAGCCCGACTCGGCCGTGCAGCGCGACCGGCACGAGCTCCAGCCCGGGGTCGTCCCCGCTCCTCGCCGGGAGCCGGCTACGCCGGCCCCGGTGACCGGCGACGCGCTCTGGACCTACTGCGTGACGCGGGCCAATGACCCTCTGCCGGAGGAGATCGTGGGCGTCGACGGCTCGCATGCCTTCCGCGTCGAGTCAGGCGACCTTGCAGCGCTCGTCAGCCGCGTTCCCATTGCCGAGTTCGGCGCCGAGCCCCTGCGGCACAATCTCAACGACCTCCCGTGGCTCGAGCGGGTGGCCCGAGCGCATGAGTCCGTGCTCGAGCGCTCTCTCGCCGCCAGCACCATTGTGCCGCTGCGACTCTGCACGATCTACGAGAGCGAAGACAGCGTGCGGCGCATGCTTCAGGACGAGCGCGAGACGTTCGTCGAGGCGCTGGAGCTGCTCGCCGGCCGCCAGGAGTGGGGGGTGAAGCTGCTGGTCGACCGTGAGAAGCTCGCGGAGGCTGCGCGCTCCCGGAGCGACGAGGCCGCAGCCCTCGAGGACGAGCTCGCGGCCCGCACCGGCGGGGGCGAGTACATGCTCCGGCGCCGGCTCGAGCGTCACGTCCGCGAGCTTGCCGACTCGCTCGCCGAGGAAGTGGCCGAGGACGTCCACGCTCGCCTGCAGGACTGGGCGACCGCTGCCGTCACGCGCCCGCCCCAGAACCGTGATCTGTCCCACCACGAGGGGGAGATGCTGCTGAACGGTGCCTACCTATTGCAGGTCGAGCGCGTCGACGGCATGCGCGAGCTCGTGGCCGAGCTCGAGGAGCTCCACCGCCCGCTCGGGGCCCGGCTCGTACTGACCGGGCCCTGGCCGCCATACAACTTCGTCCCCCGCGGAGGAGCCGCGACCATCACATGACCACCACGATCTCCGAGCGCGACGTTGCGCTGGTCGATCTGGTCGATCGGCTCCTCGGCGGCGGCGTGGTGATCGCGGGCGACATCACCCTCGCTGTAGCGGACGTCGACCTCGTATACCTGAGCCTGCGTGCGCTGGTCACCTCGGTCGCGACGGCCCAGGAGAAGGAGCTCCTGCCGCGCATGGGGGAGGCAGTGTGATCGAGCTGTACGCGATCACCGACCATCCGGGGCCGCCCCTTCCCGATGTTGGGCCGCTGAACGCCGTGGCAACCGAGGACCTCGCCGCCGTCTGTGCACCGACGAGCGACGGCGAGGTCTCCCCGGATGCGCTCTGGCGCCACGAGGACGTGGTCGAGGCGCTCATGGAGGACCGTGATCTGCTGCCGGTCCGATACGGCACCCGCCTCGAGGACGAGTCGGCCGCCGTCCGTGCGGTCGCGGAACGGTACGACGAGCTGGCGGTTGCGCTCGACAGGGTTCGCGGCGCCGTCGAGCTGTCGCTCCGGGTCCTGGTGGCGGACGAGCCGACCAAGGCTACCCGCCAGGAGCCTGCGACCGGCGCCGAGTATCTGCGTGCCAAGACGCGCTGCGGGGTGGAGCGCGAGACCGCGGTGAGAATCCTTCATGAGCCGCTGTCGATCCTCGCGCGGGCGAGCCTCCAGGCTTCGCCGCGGTCGCCGTCCGAGCTGCTGCGGGCCGCCTACCTCGTCGATCGCCCGACCGTCGAGAGCTTCGTAGGGCTCGTTGCACGCCTCCAGAGCGTCCACCCAGGGCTGCGCCTCCTCTGCACGGGCCCCTGGCCCCCCTACAGCTTCGCCGAACGATGACGGACAAGGTCCTGCACGCTGCGAGGGAGCTCGACTCGTTCGCCGGCGACCTTCCCCGGCTCGAGAATGCCCTCTCGAGGCGCATCGGCGCCGATCCCGAGAACGTCCAGCGCGGGCTCGCCCAGCTCGTGCTCACCGTGGTCGAGCTGCTGAGACAGCTGATGGAGCGCCAGGCGCTGCGGCGCGTGGACAGCGGGACGCTTTCCGAAGAGCAGGTTGAGCGGTTGGGGCGGACCTTCATGGAGCTCGACAAGCGAATGGAGGAGCTGAGGGAGGAGTTCGGCCTCGACGAGGAGGACCTGAACCTCAACCTGGGCCCGCTCGGAAACCTGCTCTGACGATCCGGGCAGGCGTATCCTCTCTTCGAGAGTCCGGCAACGTAGGAGGCCCAATGGCGAGACTGGTTCGGATGGATGGCAGCGGACACACGACGCTCGCCGAGTGGACCGCGCGGGACGATGCAGCGTTCGAGGCCGCTGTGGAGGAGTTCCGCGGGCATCTCGAGCTCGGCTATATCGGCACCTTGCCCGACGGACCCGGCCGGGCGACCCACGTTCGCGAGCTGCCGCGGGAGGCCGGGCTCGTGGTCATGCGCCGCCCGATCGCGGGCGGTTAGCCCGGCGGTGGAAGCCGCCGCCCCGGACCGGGGAGGGACGGTCCTTCCCGAGCTCTCGTCCGTGCCGTGGCGGGCGCGAACAGACAAGCGCTGGCTGCGGCGCTGGGGCCGGATCTGGCTCGCCTGGACGACTCTCTACACGGTGCCGTTCATCGCGGCCGGAGTGCTGATTGTCGCGCTCGAGCCGCTCGCCGCGCCGGTGACGCTGGCCGCATTCGCGCACGCCTGGATCATCCCCGAGCTCTACGCCTACCGGGGGGCCAGCGTGGTCCGGCCCAAGGGCGCGCGCAGCGAGGGCGGTGAGGCGAACGCCCAGGGCTTCCTCGGGGACCTCCTCCGTCATGAAGAGCGTGAGCTCCAGCGACGCACCGGCCTGGCGCTCGAGCGCGGCGAGCTCGGAGTCTGGGTCGTGGGCGAGGCCGGCGCGCTGCTCGTGATGGGGCGCCGCCGCGTGCATTGCTTCTGCGTTCGCGCGAGCGACCCGGAGCTGCCGCCCTCCGACCGCGTGGCCCACCTGCTGCTCGCCCTCCGCGAGGACGAGGAGGGATTCGCCACGGTGGCCAATCATGCCTTCGCGGGCGCCGCGTGGCGAGTCCGCCGCCGCCTGCCGCGAGGGATGCGGCCGGCCCTGGACGCCGCCCGCCAAGCAGCGCGCTAGCCTCGCGCTCAGTGGCTTGGACCGTCGTCATCGCGGGCGGCGGGTTTGGTGGCTTGTACGCGGCTCGCCGGCTGGTGGAGAGGTGAGCGGCGAGGTCGACTTCCGCCAGGGTCGCCCCGGCGACCTGCGAGCCGCCTTCGCTCTTTGCGCCGGGGAGCGCGACGAGTCCGAGGTTGAGGCAAGCTGGAAGCTCGAGCGACCCCTGTTCGAGTTCTTGGCCGCCCAGGAGGGCGGCTGCTTCTGGATCGCGGAAGAAGACGGCCGGATGGTCGGCTTCGCCCGAGTGGTGCGGTTCGGGCGATTGGAGCAGCTGACCGAGGTATCGGTGGCCCCGGAGCGCAGGGGCCGCGGGATCGGGCGAGGCCTGCTCGGGCGCTGCTGGCCCAACCCCCCCAGCAGGGAGCTCGGGCGCCTGGCCGTCGCGAGCGGCGTCGGCCAGGACCTGAGCCTCAACCTCGGCTTCGGCGTGATGCCCGCCACCGGACACTGGCGCCTCGCCCAGCCGACCGACCGCTACATCGAGCGGCGCTCGCGGGAGTCGCTGGACACCGCCGAGGCCGCGGTGCACGTCCTGAAGCCCGACCGCGCAGTCGCGCAGTGGCAGCGGCTCGAGCCGCTGGCCATCGGACACGAGCGCCCGTTGCTGCACGAGTTCTTCGGTCGCGAGCGCATCTGTCTCGCCAGCCT
The DNA here is from genome assembly GCA_035264265.1 of Thermoleophilaceae bacterium. Taxonomy (GTDB): domain Bacteria; phylum Actinomycetota; class Thermoleophilia; order Solirubrobacterales; family Thermoleophilaceae; genus DASXBA01. The sequence goes on along the minus strand of DATFQM010000035.1, from coordinate 1,729 downwards.
GGACGAAGACGGGCGCGCCAACGCGGTCTGCTGGGTCGGAACCCCGGGCTACATCGGCCCCGGGGTGGCGGCCCAGCCCGGGGGCCTGGTGCCGGTCGTGCTCGCGGCCCTCGATCGGGTGGCGAAGACCGAGGAGCCTCACCAGCTCAACCTGCTGTGCACCACGGACAGCTGGTGGCTGCTTCGCCGCTTGCGCTCGCTCGGCTTCCGGGTCAGCCGGCCGAGCTGGATTCTCTGCTCGGAGCCGCTACCCGGCCTCGACCGCTACCTGCCCACGAGGCCCGCCCACGTCCTCTAGCGGAACGTGGCACTCGCCTGCCACACTTCATGGCATGGGTGAGCGCGCATCAGAGGCCGGCAAGAAGCTGCTCGCTGTGGCCGTCTTGCTGGTCGCCGCATATGTGCTGTTCAAGGTCGTGCTCGGTTTCGTGGCCGCGGTCGGCGGGATCGTGCTGGTGGTATTGGCGATCGTCGCGGTCGTCTGGGCCTTGCGGGTCCTTTAGCCGGACCCGGTGGAGTACGTCGCACTGGCGATTTGCTTCGGCCTCTCGGCCGGGGTGATCGGCAAGATCAAGGGCAGCTCATTCTGGATCTGGTTCGCGGTGGGACTGGTCCTGCCGATCATCGGGACGATCGCCGCGCTCCTCTGGCGCTGGGAGGGCCGGGAGCCACGGCGGCGCTGCCCGGAGTGCGGCAACGTCGTGCCGCTCCATGATCAGGTGTGCATGAACTGCGGCAGGGACCTGGAGTTCCCGGAAGCCGCGGAACCCTCCAGCTGAGCGTTTGCGGGCCTTGGCCCCCGCGACGCCCCAGCTTGGGGGCCGAAGGCGGCCAATCGCAGACCTGAGGCCGATACACTCGATCGCCCATGCGTGCCGTGGACGCGATCATGGAGTGCCTCAAGGCCGAGGACGTCGAGCATGTGTTCGGAATTCCGGGGGGCGCCAATCTACCCACCTACGACGCCCTCTACGACGCCGGCGTCCGGCACGTCCAGTGTCGGCACGAGCAGGGAGCGGGGCATGCGGCCGAGGGCTACGCCAAGGCCTCCGGCAAGGTCGGAGTAGCGCTTGCCACCTCGGGTCCCGGGGCCACGAACCTGGTGACCGCGATCGCGGACGCGAGCATGGACTCGGTGTCCACCGTCTTCCTCACAGGGCAGGTTCGCACGGAGCTGATCGGCACGGATGGCTTCCAGGAGGCGGACGTGACCGGCATCACGATGCCAGTCGTCAAGCACTCGATCCTGATCCAGGACCCACGGGAGATCCCGAAGGCCGTCCACGAGGCCTTCCACATCGCGCGCACGGGCCGCCCGGGGCCTGTCTTGGTGGACGTCCCCCAGGACCTCTCCCGCGCGGACATCCCGTACGAGCCGGTGGAGCTGGCCCGCATCTCGCTTCCGGGCTATCAGCCCACCACCGAGGGCAACGCCAAGCAGGTCCGGCTGGCCGCCAAGGCGCTCGCCAACGCCCGCCGGCCGGTGATCTACGGCGGCGGCGGGATCGTCAACGCGAACGCGGCCAAGGAGTTCACGGAGCTGTGCCTGGCGGACAGGTTCCCGGTGACCCTCACGGTGATGGGCCTTGGCGCCTTCTCCGCCCCGCACGACCAGTGGCTCGGCATGCTGGGCATGCACGGCACCCGGGCGGCCAACTACGCGATGGACGAGGCCGACCTGATCTGCGCGGTCGGCGCGCGCTTCGACGACCGCATCACCGGCAAGCTC
>DATFQM010000034.1:0-15550 GCA_035264265.1 Thermoleophilaceae bacterium | reverse complement strand
GGTCTACGCGCGGGAGCCTGGAAACCGGTCGCAAGCGCGGTGCAGGAGAGGCCTAAGACCTATCTAAGAGGGCCCGTGGAACCGCATGGCAGCGGTCACAATGGGCCCCGTGCGGATCCTGGTGGTAGACGACGATCGCTCGCTGCGAGACGCCCTGCGTCGAGCCTTGACTCTCGGTGGGTACGACGTGCAGAGCGCCGAGGGCGGCCAGCAGGGCCTGACCCAGGTGGCGACCGGCGGGCCGGACGCCGTGGTGCTCGACGTGGGGATGCCGGACATCGACGGGCTCGAGGTCTGCCGGCGGGTTCGCGCGACCGGCAACCGAGTGCCAATCCTGATGCTCACGGCGCGCGATGCGATCTCCGACCGCATCGATGGCCTGGACGCCGGCGCCGACGACTACCTCGTCAAGCCCTTCGACGTGGGGGAGCTGAAGGCGCGGCTTCGCGCGCTGCTGCGCCGCGCCGGGAGCGAAGGGGACCCCGATGCGGTCTCCTACGAGGAGCTGCAGCTCGACAACGCCCGCCACGGAGTGAGCGTGGCGGACAGCTTCGTGGAGCTGACCCGAACCGAGTACCAGCTACTGGAGCTGTTGCTGCTCAACCCGAAGCGCGTTCTCCCCCACAGCCTGATCTACGACCGCGTCTGGGGCTACGACTTCGGCCCCTCGTCCAACGCCCTGCGGGTCTACATCGGCTACCTGAGGCGCAAGCTGGAAGAAGCCGGTGCGCGGCCGCTCATCCACACCGTTCGCGGCGTAGGGTACGTGCTGCGCGAGCCGTGAGCCTTCGCGGCAGGATCGCGCTCGTCGCCGGCATCGCGGTGGCCGTCGCGGTAGCGGGCGTCGCCGCCGGCTCCTACGCGGCGGTGCGTTCCCAGCTGCGCGGCGAGATCGACGACTCGCTGCGCGACCGGGCGCAGTTTTACGTGCACCGGCCAGAGCAAGGCAGAGGCCGGCCGGACGGCGGTCCCCAGGGGGAGCCGCGGCATGAAGGCGGCGGTCCTGGGCGTCCTCCAGGCCCTCCCGATTTGTCTCGGGGTCCGGCGCCCGCGTTCGGCGGCGCCGCGGGCTACGTGCAGGTGGTGAGCGCCGACGGCAGCGTGGCCCGCGAGCCCGGCGAGACGTCGTCCCTCCCCGTGCAGGATCGGGCCCGCGACATCGCGCGCCGCGGATTGGGCAGCCACTTCACCGACATGCACGTGAAGGGGACGCACGTGCGAGTCCTCACCACCGGAATCGGGAGCGAAGGCGCCGTCCAGGTCGCGCGGCCACTCGATGAGGTCGACCACACGCTGAGCAGGCTGGCGCTGATTCTGGTGGTCTCGCTCGCGGCGGGGATCGCGCTCGCGGTAGCTCTCGGAGCGGGCGTTGCGCGCGCCGCGCTTGAACCCATCCGCCGCTTCACGAACCGCACCGAGACCCTCAGCGCCGGCCTCGACCTGTCCGAGCGGATCGAGGCCGACGGCAAGGACGAGCTCGCCCGGCTCGCCCACAGCTTCAATACCACCCTCGACTCGCTCGAGAGGTCGGTGCAGGCGCAGCGCCATCTGGTGGCCGACGCGAGCCACGAGCTCCGCACCCCGATCGCCAGCCTGCGGGCCAACATCCAGGTGCTCGAGGAGGCGGACCGGCTGCCCAAGAAGGAGCGCGAGAGCCTGCGAACCGACATCATCGAGGAGCTCGACGAGCTCACATCGCTTGTCTCCGACGTGGTTGAGCTCGCGCGGGGCGCAAAGGCCGAGGAGGAGCTCGACGAGGTTCGGCTGGACCGGATAGTCGAGGCGGTGGTGGACCGTGCCCGACGACGCGCGATCGACGGCAACGCGTTCCGGCTGCAGCTCGAGCCCACCGTGGTGGAAGGTGAGCCCGAGCGCATCGGCCGAGCGGTCTCGAACCTGCTCGACAATGCGCGCAAGTGGAGCCCGCCCGGCGGCGCGATCGAGGTCGAACTCGCGGGCGGAACGCTGACGGTTCGGGATCACGGCCCGGGCTTCGACGACGAGGACCTCCCGCACGTGTTCGATCGCTTCTACCGGGCCAAGGACGCGCGCGGTAGGCCGGGCTCGGGTCTCGGTCTCGCGATCGTCCGCCACGCGGCCGAGGCCCACGGGGGAAAGGCGGCGGCGGCAAACGCTCCGGACGGCGGGGCGGTGCTGCGCGTGAGCTTCGGTCAGGACTGAGCGGTCGTCACCGGCGCAGGTGCGGTGCCGGCGCGCGCGCGGCCCTCGGCGCAGTGACGCGGTTCTTCGCCTCCTCTTATGCGGCGCTGCGGTAGGTCTTAGCTCGCGCCAGTTGTCTGCACAGAATCAGAGACAGCGTGCAAAGGAGGACTGGATGTTCAAGCAGGTGCAGAAGGGGATAGCGGCCGTGGCTGTGCTCGCGGCCATCGCGGTCGGCGCCGCGGCAGTCGCCGGCGCCGCGTCCGACGACCGGTCCGGCCCCGGGTCCGGATCCAGATCGGCGCCCCGCGCCGGGCACGGGCCTGGCGAGACGCTGCTGACGGGCGAGACCGCGGACAAGATCAGGAAGGCGCCGGAGGAGAAGGTCCCCGGCGGCACCATCCTGCGCGTCGAGACCGATTCCGACGGCTCGCCCTACGAGGCTCACGTCCGCAAGTCGAACGGAGGCGAGGTCGTCGTCAAGGTCAACAAGGACTTCGAGGTGACCGACGTGCAGAGCTTCGGCGGCCCGGGAGTGCCTGGGCACGGTGGCTCCGGCGCCGGGTACCCGGGGGGGCCACCGGCCACGTCCTCCTACTAGCGGTCGTCTGCCCGAACACCGAGCCCGGCTTCGGCCGGGCTCGATGTGCCTTCAGCCTCGGGGCGGCGCCGCGACGAGCGTCGCTTACGCCCCTGCGAAGCCTGGGGAGCGCTCTACGCCCCGGCGGACACGCCCGGCGGCCTCACGCTTGCAGGCGCCGCAGGCCGGGCGCGGCCGCGAGGAGCTCGTAAGGCAGCGCCCCGGCGCGATTGCCGTCGCGGCCCTCCATGGGCTCCGCCGAGCAGAGCGAGTTCCACACCGCCTCGACCGACACCTCCACGGCGGCCTCGAACAGCTCGCGCATTGCCCGCGAGTCGTCGCGCAGGAAGCGGAACTCCTCGTACTGCTCCTCGCTTCGGTGGGGAAGCCGGTGCGCGGTCGAGAAGGCGAGCACGTACTCGCCGCTCGCGTTCGCGGCGAAGCTGCCGGCCCGTGCCAGGCCTAGGGCACCGCGGCCCGCCAGCCTGCCGAGCTGGCGCTCGGAGAGCGGCGCGTCCGTGGCGAGAACGACGATGGCCGACCCGCCCTGGGCCGGGGGCTCCGGCGAGGGCGCCGGGGACGCCGCCGAGCCCAGCAACAGGTGCGCATCCCGGCTCGCGCCGTAGTTGGTGAGCACGAGGCAACCGAGCGCGGCGCCCTCTTCGATCAGGCGGGAGGAGCCGCCTGCGCCGGACTTGAACCCAAAGCAGGTGGTACCGGTGCCCGCTCCCACAGCCCCCTCGGATGCGTCCTCCTCGCCTGCCGCGGCGATCGCCTCCAGCGCGTGCTCGGCTCGCACGTGAAGCCCGCGGCAGTCGTTCAACCAGCCGTCGAAGCACTCGCCGACCACGACGTTGACGGTGTCGCGGTCGACGGCGGCCTGGGGATTCAGCTCGAGCAGCCAGCGCAACCCTCCCTCCCACACCGGCCCCACGGACACGGTGCTGGTGAGCAGGACCGGGCTCTCGAGCGTCCCGAGCTCCTCGAGCTGGCTGAGCCCCGCCGCCTTGCCGTAGCCGTTCACGACGTGGCAAGCGGCGAGCACCTTCTCCGCGTAAGGGTCGCCGCCGTGCGGCAGTACCGCTGTCACCCCGGTGCGGACCGAGTCCCCTACGGCCAGGGTCACGTGCCCGACCCGCACCCCGGCAACGTCGACGAGAGCGTTCCGCGGACCGGGCGGGAACCGGCCCACGGCGTAGCCGAGCTCGCGGAGCCGCCGTCGCACGGGTGAAAGGATGCCCTGGTGAGCGTCATCGTCACACGCGCCCCCCTTCGGGTGGCGCTGGGAGGTGGTGGGACGGACCTGCCCTCGCACTACCGCCGGCACGGCGGCTTCGTGGTCTCGGCGGCGATCGACAAGTACGTCCACATGGTCACGAGCCTCGCGTTCAGGCCACGCTACGTCCTGAAGCACCTGGAGCGGGAGGAGGCCGAGAGTCCCGAGGAGATCCGGCACCCCATCCTGCGGGCCGCCCTCTCCCGCCACTGGGACGGCCGCCCGCTCGAGATAGCTTCGGGGTCTGACGTGCCGCCCGGCACCGGGCTGGGCTCCTCGGGCGCCTACACGGTGTGCGTGCTCAAGTCGCTCGACCTGGCGTCGGGCAGGCGCTCCGCGCCCGGCGAGCTGGCCGAGGCCGCCTGCGAGATCGAGATCGACGTGCTCGGTCGAACCGTCGGAAAGCAGGACCAGTACGCCGCGGCCCACGGCGGCGTACACGCCTACACCTTCAACCCGGACGACAGCGTCGACGTCCGCGTCCTGGGGCTCTCCCGGGAAGTCCGCGCCGCCTTGCGCGACGAGTTCCTCCTCTTCTACACGGGCAGCGAGCGCTCCGCCTCGGATGTGCTCTCCCACCAGGTCCGCCGCACGCTCGCCGGCGACCGGGAGGTCGAGCGCAACCTTGCCCGCACGGAGGAGCTGGCGCGACAGAGCTGCGCGGCGATCGAGGCGGGCGAGCTCGGGCGGCTGGCGCAGCTCATGGATGAGCAGTGGGAGGTCAAGCGCGATCGCGCGCCGGGCGCGGTGCCCGCGGAGATCGAGGAGCTACGGGACCGTGCCAAGCGCGCGGGCGCACTCGGCGTGATGCTCGTGGGCGCCGGCGGAGGCGGCTTCCTGCTGGTCTACACGCGCGCGCCGGCGGAGACGCGGGCGGCGATGAGGGAGGTGGGCGCTCCGGAGCTCCGGTTCGACGTCGAGGAGGAGGGCTGCCGCGCCGTCACCCCTCCGCCGTAGCGACCCGCCCGCGGCGGCGCAGCAACGAGCCGCCCACGAACAGCAGCGAGACCACGAAGCCGGCCAGGGCCAGCAGGGCGACGACCCGGAACGACCAGTGCATCCCGGCGGCAAACGACTCCCGCACGAGATCCACCAGGCGATCGGCCACGGCCCCGGGAAAGCGCTCCACGATCCGCGTGGCCGAGTCCGTCCCGGCGAGCACGCCGTGCACCGCGCTCAGGTCGTCGCCGCTGAGCGACGCCCCGGTGCTCGACAGCTCGCCCTCGAGCTTGTCGTGGGCCGCGGTGGTGAAGATCGCCGTGGTAAGCCCGAGGCCAACGGAGCCGCCGGCTATCTGGCACATGTAAACGAGGCCGCCGGCCAGGCTCGCGCGCGACGGGTCGGGCGCGGTGACGCCGGCGGTGGTGACCGACGAGTAGAAGACGCCGACCCCGAGCCCAAGCACCACCATGCCCGGCACCAACGCGCCGTAGCCGGAGCCGCTGTCGATCAGCGAGATCAGGAAGGGGCCAATCGCGAGGCACGCGGCTCCTACCGACACCACGACCTTTGCTCCAAGCCGCTCGTAGAGGGGCCCTGCCGCGAACGACACGGCGGCGAACGTGCCCATCATCGGCAATAGCCCCGCACCCGCCTCGAGCGGATCGTAGTCGAGCACCTTCTGCATGAACTGAGGCAGGTAGAGCAGACCGGCGAAGAAGGTTGGGGACATCAGCAGCACCGCGAGGCAGACGAAGCGAAAGGCCCGGTTGCGCATGACGTCGGGGGGGATCAGGGCGCGCGGGCCCCCGCGGCGCTCGAAGCGCGCGAAGGCCACCAGGAGCACCGCGCACACCGCGATCAGCGCCACGACCCGCGGATGGCCCCAGCCCCAGTCGCCGGCCTGATCCAGCGCCAGCAAGAGGGCGACGAGCCCGGTGGTGAGGGAGGCGACACCCACGTAGTCGATATGACGGTCCTGGGACTCGACCGCCGGCTGGTGGATCGCGTACCAGGTCGCCGCGCAGGCCAAGCCGGCGACCGGGAGGTTGAGCACCAGAACCCACTGCCAGCCGAAGGAGTCGGTGATTGCCCCGCCGATCAGCGGCCCCGCGGCGTTGCCGAAGCCGGCTGCCCCGATGATCAGCCCGCCGGCGAGTCCGGCCTTGGACTCCGGGAGCGCGGCGTAGGTCATACCGAGGACGGCGGGCCACATCATGGCGCCGCCGATGCCCATCAGCGCCCGGCAGGCGATCAGCCAGATGTCGCTCTGTGCGAGGGCCCCAAGCAGCGAGAAGCCGGCGAACACAGCCGAGCCGACAAAGAACACGCGCCTGCGGCCGAACAGGTCCGCGAGCCTTCCCCCGGTCACGACCAACACCCCGAACACCAGGGCGTAGGCGTTGATAACCCACTGCACCGTGCTGACGTCGGAGTCGAATTCGCGCTCGATGTTCGGCAGGGCGACGCTGAGGGCGGTGAAGTCGTTGGCGATCACGAAGACCGCCGCGACCATGGCGGCCAGCGCCACCACGACGCCCGCTGTCCAAGCGCTCGGGCGCTTCCCCGTCCACCTTCCGACGACCGTAACCGCTCCATGCGCCCTGTGCCAGGAGCGGGACAGCGGTCGCCGGGCGGGAGGCATCCCCCTCGGGGAGCTCGGACTTCGAGTGGCGGACGCCGGGCTGCGGCGCGACGGGCTAGGCTCCGAGCGCTGCCTGACGCCCCACTCCTACTCGTCGATGCGCCCTTCTTCCTCTACAGGGCGTTCCACGCGCTGCCCACCAGCATCGAGGGCAAGGACGGAACTCCCGCCAACGCCCTGCTCGGCAGCACGAACGCGATTCTCGCCGCCGCCGAAGAATACGAGCCGCGGGCCGTGGTCGCCTGCTTCGGTCCGGACGCCGCCCGCTACCGCGTAGAGCTCTTCAGCGGCTACCACGCCCAGCGCCCGCCGGTGCCCGACGAGCTCGCCCCGCAGTGGGGGCAAGCCGGCCACTTCTACCAGGCGCTGGGGTGGGAGGTGGCGGAATCCGAGGAGGTGGAGGCGGACGACCTGCTCGGCTCCTACGCGGCCGAAGAGGTCGAGGCGCGCGGCCGGGCGCTGATCTTCACAGGCGACCGCGATCTGTTCCAGTGCGCCGGCGACCGGGTGACTGTCCTGCTTGCCGCACGGGGCGGGCCGCAGCTCGTGGATGCCGCCGAGGTCGAGCGCCGCTACGGGGTGACGCCCGCGCTCGTACCTGACTTCATCGCCCTCCGCGGGGACCCTTCTGACGGCATTCCCGGCGCCCGCGGGGTGGGCGCGAAGACCGCGGCTGACATCCTGCGCCGGCACGGCTCGCTCGAGGCGGCACTCCAGGCGGCGCCCGAGGGCACGCCGTTGGCAGCGGCGCGGGAGCGCCTGCTTGCCTACAAGGAGATTGCGACGCTGCGGCGCTTGCCCGTCGAGCGGCCTTCCGACCGGCCGACCGACTACGCCCGCGGAGCCGAAGCGGCCCGCGAGCTCGGTCTGAGCCGCCTGGCCGAGCGGCTCGCAAGGCGTCCGGCTTAGGCCTATCCCGCGCGCTTGGGCGCCCAGAGGTTGAACTCGGTGCCCTGGTCGTCGCGGCAGCCCGCCATGTAGCCGGACTCGATCTCCTCAGGCTCGCCGGCCTCGCCGCCGAGCTCCCGGACCCTGGCGACCCCGCCTCGATGTCGTCCACGCCGAACCAGACCCGGGGGCTCATGCCCTCGCCGCCGGCGAAAAGCCGCCGGGCGCTACGGCCTCAGCATATCGGCGCCGCTCGGTGGGCGGAACCCGAACTGAGCCTCGTACCCGTACGGCAACCGTCCTGGATAACTGTTGCTGTGCGAAGCCGGGCAGGACGGGTTCAGGGACGTCAACCTGGGCCAGAGCGCCTAGCGGAAGACGCCCGTGTGCCCCAGCGAGTAGCGCCCCGGCTGCGGGTATACGCAGAGTCCGTGCGGCCCTTGGCCGACCGGTATGCGGGCGACTAGGCGACCGCTGCGTGTGCTGATCGCGTACACCTCCGCGTCGTAGCGACCCGAGAGCCACAGCACGCGTCCGTTGGCGGAGACCCCGCCCATGTCCGGGCTGCCGCCGCCGGGCAGCCTCCACCTCCGGACCACCCGGCGTGTGTGGAACGAGATGACCGAGACGGAGCCCTCGCCGCGGTTCGAGACGTACAGGTGGCGGGAGTCCCGACTCGCGTACAGGCCGTGCGCGCCCCGCCCGGTGGGGATGAAGCCGATCCTGCGGAACCGGTGCGCGTCGACCAGCCAGACCCCGCCCGCCGTCATGTCGGCCACGTAGAAGACACGACCGTCGGGCGAGAGCTTCACATCCTGGGGCATTCCGCCGGACTGCAGCCGCACGGTGCGGACGACGCGCTCCCGGGCGACGTCCACCACCACGGCGCTCCCGCCGAACTCGCAGCTCGCCAGGAGGCGGCGGCCATTGGCTGTGAAGTCCATATGGTCGACACCCGGGCAGGGAACCGTGAGGGCGTGGTGCAGGTGCATGGTGTGGGCGCGGCGAAAGTCCAGCCGCCGGCGCGCCTCGGCGACGACGATCGCGTAGCGCCCGTCGGGGGTGAAGTAGAGGTTGTAGGGGTCCGCGACCGGCACTGGCCTGCCCGGCTTCCCGGTCCGGGGGTCGATCGGGGTCAGGCTGTTCCCCAGGTCGTTGCCCACCCAGAGGGTCATCAGGTCGTACGAGGGGGTGACGTGCTGAGGCAGCGCGCCCACGCGGAAGTGCCCGACCGCCTTGTAGGTGTGCGGATCGATCACGTCGACCGTGTCGCTCCTGCTGTTGGGCACGTAGACCCGCGACGGAAACCGGCGAACGACACGGCTTAGCCGCCCGGGGCGGTCGGCCGCGTAGACGTCCTGGGAATCGACCGGCGGACGCGCTCTCCGGACCTTGGGGCCCGGTGCCGGAGGGGCTGTGGCTCGGGTGTGGCGGGCGGGCGAGGACGAGTGGCATCCCGCGACGGCCGCGGCCAGCACTATGCAGCCCGCCGCGACGAGCCCTCGGGGCAATCTGGGCGTCACTGCTCCCCCAGGATGCCGTTTCTCATCTCACGCTCACGATCCGCTGTCATCCTGGCCATGGATGAGGGTCCTGGTAGTCGAGGACGAGTTGAAGATGGCGAGCCTCATCCGGCGTGGGCTGCGCGAGGAGGGGCTTGCCGCCGACGTGGCCGTCAAGGGCGAGGACGCGCTCTGGATGGCGCAGGCCACCGCGTACGACGCGATCGTCCTCGACGTGATGCTGCCGGGGATAGACGGCTTTGAGACCTGCAGCCGCCTGCGCGAGGCGGGGGTCTGGACGCCGATCCTCGTGCTGACCGCGCGAGACGCTGTCGACGACCGGGTCGCGGGTCTCGATGGCGGAGCCGACGACTACCTCACCAAGCCCTTCTCGTTCGCGGAGCTGCTCGCGCGCCTGCGCGCGCTCGTCCGTCGCGGTCCGGTCGAACGCGCCGTCGTCCTCCAGGTTGGGGATCTCCAGCTGGACCCCGCCACCCACAGGGTGTGGCGCGGCGAGGAGGAGATCTCCCTGTCCGCGAAGGAGTTCGCCCTGCTGGAGGCGTTCATGCGCCGGCCGGGCCAGGTGCTCTCGCGCTACCGGCTGCTCGAGCACGCCTGGGACTACGACTACGAGAACCGCTCCAACGTTGTCGACGTCTACGTGCGCTACCTGCGCGAGAAGGTCGATCGCCCGTTCGGCGTCGACTCGATCGAGACCGTGCGCGGCGCCGGCTACCGAATGCGCGGCGACGCCGGCGCCTGACGGCTACCTGAGCAGCCCCGTCAGCAACGGGGTAGAGCACGGCGACCTCCGGAAGGCAGCCCTCAGCTCCGCCTGACCGAGACGAGCGTGTTGTACACCTTGGGTCCCTTGACGGACACCTCGCGAACGGTGCCGATGTTGCGCACGTAGTACTTGTTGTCGACCACGTCCGGCTCGAGCGGGGTGGTCTCCTCCGTCCTCATGGCTTGCGACGAGGAGACGGCCGGGACCTTGACCGACGCGCTTAGGCTGAGGATCTTGAAGCGGTCCTCGGCCTGGCCCTTGTAGTACTCCTGCCGGAACGACCGCCCGACCTTCGGATTCGCGGGCATGAAGATGCCGGCGATGGCGCCGTCTACGCCGGCCTGCCAGGAGCCCTCTCTGGGGGTCACGTGACCCCTGGCGTCGAGCTCCTTGGTGTCCTCGCCGAGGTACCAGACGTTGCCCCGCTTGTCCTGCGCGTACCAGTCGAAGGTGTCCTCCACCAGCCTGCCCTTGCTGTCGTAGAGGCTGTCGTGCACGACGGTCGCCGGCACGCCGAGGATCTTCTTGGTCTTGTGCGTGACCGCGAAGACGTCGACGGTCGGCTTCCCGTCCTTGACGCCGCGGTAGCACAGGGTGGTGCCGGGCTTGAGCGGGAACCAGGGGTTGTCCACGGTGCGGCCGAAGCTCTCCGGCTTGATCTGGCTGTTGCCGGATGCGCTCTTCGTGCTCGATCCCGATGAGTCGCTTCCCGAGCCGCAGGCGCCGACCCCGAGCGGCAGCGCCAGCGTGGCGATCGCCGCGGCGAGTCTTGGCTTGTTCACGCTCGGCCCCCTTCAGGTTGAAGTGACCCTGAGACTGGCAGCGGCTTGTGAGCGAGCGATGAGAGGCGTCCAGCCTCATCGGGCTCATCCCCGGGGCTGCCCGGCCTGCTCGGCCTACTCGCTCTCGGCCTGCGTGTCCGGCGTCGTCGCTGACGTCGTCCTCGGCGAGCGGGGCAGCGTGATCCAGACGTCCGCCCCGCGCGGAGGCCGGTTGCGCGCCGTCGCGGTGCCGCCGTGCGCGGCGGCGATCGCGGCGACGATCGCGAGGCCCAGGCCGGCGCCGCCGCGGGGACGAGCCGGATCGGCGCGGGTGAAGCGGTCGAAGGCGCTCGGTAGGAAGCGCTCCGGGAAGCCCTGCCCCTGGTCCCGGACGTGGATCTCGACACCGCCATCCTGGTCATGCCCCGCAAGCACGACCTCGCCCTCGCCGTGGCTCAGCGCGTTCTCGACGAGGTTGGCGAGTGCCTGCTCGAGCCGCAGCCCGTCGGCCCTCAACCGCAGCTCGCCGTCGGGTGTGTGGGCCGAGGACTCGACTCGGATCTCACGGCCGGCACCGGCCGCTCGGCGGGCGTGACGCTCGCGCGCGCCCTCCAGCACGACGCCAACCGAGAGCTCCTCCGTGCGAAGAGGCAGCCTGCCTTGATCGGAGCGGGCGAGCACCAGCAAGTCCTCGGCCAGCTGCGTCAGCCGGTCGGTCTCCTCGGCGGCGGAGCGCAGCGCGGCTTCGAGCTCCTCCACGCTCCGGCCGCGCCGCAAAGCGAGCTCGAGCTCGGTGCGAAGGATCGATAGCGGCGTGCGGAGCTCGTGGCTCGCGTTGGACACGAAGCTCCGCTCCCGCTCGAACGCCGCCTCCAGGCGCGCGAGCATCTCGTTCAGGGTGTCACCCAGCCGGCCGATCTCGTCCCGCGCCGCGGGCACGGGCAGCCGCCGGCCCGGCTCGCTTACCGACACCTCGCTCGCCTCCCGTCGCATCGACTCGACCGGCCGCAGCGCCGCCGCGGCCACGCCGTAGCCGGCCAGAGAAGCGAGCAGCAGCGCCGCAGGGCCGCCGATGGCCAGCAGCACGAGCAGCCTGTGGAGCGCCTCGTTGCGATCGTCCAGCGGAGCCCCGACCACCGCCACCATGCGTCGGTCCCGCGCCCGAACCGGCGTCGCGAGCAGCCGCACGGGACTGTCCAGGCCGCGCACCCGCCGCCGCTCCACGAAGACCGTGTGCCGGAGCGCTCTGCGCAACTCCGAGCTGGTGATCAGCCGGTACGAGCGGTACCGCGGCGTGGCGTCGAGGACCTCGCCCCGCGCCGACAGCACCTGGGCCAGGTTCTCACCGCGCTCGGTCAGCGGACTGCGGCCGGCCTGGGTGAGTCCCTCATCCGCCTGGTGGACCAGCGCGGCCACGTCGCCGCCGCGGGAGCGCAGCCCCGAGTCGACCGTGCTCTCGAGCTCGCTCTTCATCCGCAGGTAGACGAAGGCCCCGGTGGCGGCCAGCACCAGCGCCATGGCCGCCGCGAAGGCGAGCGTGAGCCGTGCCCGAATCGGGAGTCGCCGAAGCGCCTGCACGATCTCCATGATCCTCCCGCGCTCTCATGAAGGGCGGATGAGAGCCGGCGTCAGACCCGGCCGGTGGCCGCACGCTGCTTGCGCGCGATCGCGTCGATGACCACTGCGGCCAGCAGCACCGCCCCCGTAACGATGAATTTCACAGACGACTCGAACGCGAGCAGGTCCATGCCGTTCGAGATCGAGCCGATCACGAGGGCGCCGAGCAGGGCCGTCCAGACGCTGCCGCGACCGCCGAAGAGACTCGTCCCCGCGACGACAGGACCCGCGATCGCAAGCAGCAGCAGGTCGCTGGCGCCCGACGACTGGTTGACGGCGAGCAGGCGTGACGCGGCCATGATCCCGCCGATCGCAGCCATGGTGGACGCGAGCATGAAGACCACGACCCGAATCCTCGTGATCGAGATGCCGGCCCGTCTGGCGGCCTCAGCGTTGCCGCCTACCGCGTAGATGTGGCGGCCGAAGCGGGTCCGGGTGGTCACGTACTGGAACACCAGCACGAAGCCGATCAGGATCAGGCCGGCGAGCGGCACGCCGCGGTCGGAGTTCAGCACCGCCACGGCGGCGATCACCGCGGCTGCGACGAGCACGATGCGAACGAGCAGCGCCGGGAGCGGCGGAGTCGACAGGCCGCTGCGCGCGCGGCGCTGCCTGCGCCAGAGACTTGTTAAGACAAACGCGGCTATGCCCACGATGGCCATGATCCATCCGACCGCGTCGCTGTAGAAGGTGCCCGTCAGGCCGACGATCTTGGAGTCGGTGATGTTCACGGTGCCCGTCTCGCCGAGCACCTTGAGCAGGAATCCCTGCCAGGCGAGAAGTCCGGCGAGCGTGACCACGAACGACGGGATCCCGAAGTACTCGAACATGAACCCCTGGAACAAGCCGATCCCGGTCCCGGCCAGCACGCCGACCGCGATCGCCAGGTAGGGGTTCCAGCCGTGCTTGACGTTGAGGACGGCCATGATCGCGGCGCACAAGCCGCTGACCGCCCCGACCGACAGGTCGATCTCGCCGAGTAGCAGGACGAGCACCACGCCAACCGATATGAGCCCCACCGCCGCGATCTGGAGGACGAGGTTCGTCAGGTTGGTAGCGGTGAGGAAGCGGTCCTCCTGGAGCTGGAAGATCGCCCAGATCAGGGCGATCACGATGATCACCCGCACCTCGCCGAGGTCCCCCTGGAGGAAGCGCCGCAGTAGAACGCGCGGCGTGGGAACCTCGACCGCCTCGGCGGCCGGCGGGGCTGCGGCCCCCGGCGTGGTAGTCATCGCTCACCTCCCGCTTCGTCCCCGTCTCCTCTGGCGGCTCCTACCGCTCCCGTGATCGCGGCCACTACGTCCTCCTGGGAGACCTGGTCGGCGTCGAAGTCGCCGGCCTTCTTGCCGAGCCGGAGCACGAAGACGCGGTCGGCCACGGCGAACACGTCCGCCAGGTTGTGGCTGATCACCACCACTCCATGGCCCTGATCACGCAGACGCTTGATCAGCTCGAGCACCAATGCGGTCTGTCGCACGCCGAGCGCCGCGGTCGGCTCGTCGAGGATCACGACCTTGGGCTCGCCCAGCAGCGAGCGCGCGATCGCCACCTGCTGGCGCTGGCCGCCCGACATCGTGCCGACCTCGGCACGAACGTCGGTGATGGTCACGGCGAGGTTGCTCAGGAGCTCATGCGAGCGCTGCTCCATCTCGATCTCGTCCAGCGAGCGCAGCAACTCTCCGGCGCCTGAGGCGAGCTCCTCACGACCGAGGAAGAGGTTCTCGACCACATCGAGGTTGTCGCACAAAGCGAGGTCCTGATACACGGTCGCGATCCCGAGATCGGTTGCGTCGTGGGGTCCCGAGATCGTCACCGGGCTGCCCTCGAACAGGATCCGTCCGGAGTCCGCCGGGTGGATCCCGGCTATTACCTTGACGAGGGTCGATTTCCCGGCGCCGTTGTCGCCCACTAGCGCGACGACCTCCCCGGATCGCACGCCGAAGTCGACCCCGTCGAGGGCCTGCACCGGGCCGAAGCTCTTGCTCACCCCCTCGAGGGCGAGGACCTCACCGTCCGTGCTCATCGATTCGAGCTCCTCTCTTTCCTCGGCGTCGGCCGGCGGCGCGCCGCGCCGCCGGCCTTCGCGCCTGTCTCTACTGGATGCCGGCGTCCTTGCATCCGGAGGCGTACCTGCCGGTGCAGATCTGCGACGCCGTCAAGAACTTGTCCTTCACGATCGTGTCGTTGATGTTCTCCTTGGTCACCGCCGTTGGCTGCAGGATCACCGACGGCACCTTCTTCTTGCCATTGTCCACCTGCTCGTTGACGAGCCCGCTCTTCGGCTTGTCGCCCTTGGCCAACGCCACGGCGATCTCGGCCGCCTTTGGCGCCTCGCTAACACCGACGTCCTTGTAGACGGTCATGTACTGCTCGCCCACGACAATCCGCTGGACGGCGGCCAGCTCGGCGTCTTGGCCGGTGGTCGGCTTCGTCTTGGGGTCGACGCCGGCGCCCTTCATCGCCGCGATGGCGCCGCCGGCGGTGCCGTCGTTGGCGGCGTAGACGCCGACGAAGCCGTTCTTGCCGAGCGAGGTGATCGCCTGGTCCATCTCCGTCTGGGCCTTGTCGGGGCTCCAGTCCGGAGTGTCGAACTGCTTGGCGATCTTCACGCCCGCCGCCTGGAATTTGCTGGTGGCGCCCTGCTTGAACAGCTTGGCGTTGTTGTCGGTGGGGGCCCCATTGATCATCGGAATCGGCCCCTTGGCCTTGCCCATCTCCTTGAGCTTCTTGCTCAGCGTCTCCCCCTGCAGCTCGCCGACGCGGACGTTGTCGTAGGAGATGTAGTAGTCGATGTCGGCGTTCGTGATCAGGCGGTCATACGAGACCACGGGCACGTTCTTCTGCTTTGCCTTGGTCACGATCGCGCCCGCGGAGGCCGCGTCGACCGCGTCGAGAACCATGACCTTGACGCCCTTGGTGAGCGCCGCTTCCGCCTGCTGCTGCTGCTTGGCCGGGTCCTGCTCCGCGTTCGAGTAGATGATCTCGCAATCCGAGCAGAGCTGCTTGACTCTCTTCTCGAAGCCCGGCCTGTCCGCGGACTCGTAGCGGGCGGTCTTCGACTCGGGCAGGAGCAGCGCTATCGAGCCGCCACCTCCACCGCCTCCGTTGTCGCCGCCGCAACCCGCCACCAGAGAGCCGCCGCCAAGTACAGCCAAGGCGACGAGAAGACTCATCCAGCGTCTGTCGAGCATTAAGTTCCTCCTCCCGGTCTTATCGACCGATCATCACGTCCTGTCTGGATTATCCACCCGCGAGTCCGTGTTCGATGATCTCGAGCACCGACACTCCGTCCGCGGCACTTACCGGCGGCGGCGAACCGCCCTCCAGCGCACCCACCACGCCGCGGTAGAAGGCGCACCAGTCGCCGGCCTCCGTCTCCACCGCTGTCGCTTCCT
>DATFQM010000033.1:0-7161 GCA_035264265.1 Thermoleophilaceae bacterium | reverse complement strand
GTGCGGATGCGCTTCATCGGGCGTCGCGAGGGCATCGCCCCGGAGCTCCAGGAGCGTATGGAGTGGGCTGAGGGCGTGACCGCGGACAACGACCGCATCACGCTGTTCGTGGCGTTCAACTACGGGGGAAGGGCGGAGATCGTCGACGCTGCGCGGACGTTTGCGGGGGACACCGAGGATGACTTCCGCCGCCACTTGTACGCGCCCGAGATGCACGACCCCGACCTGCTGATCCGAACGAGCGGCGAGCTGCGCATCTCCAACTACCTGCTATGGCAGGTCGCCTACTCGGAGTTCGTCTTCCGGGACGAGTTCTGGCCGGACTTCTCGCGCGAGGCGTTCGTCCAGTCGCTCGAGGAGTTCGCGGCGCGCCGGCGCCGCTTCGGAGCGCGCTAACGTCATGGCCGCGCCGCGAGAGCGCCGCCAGCGCTCCGACCTCGGGGCGCGCGTGCTCACCGCGATCCCGGCGATCGCCTTCGCGATCTTCATCATCGTCGAGGGCGGTCTCGTGTTCGCCCTCGGGATCCTCGCCCTGGGGGTCGTGGCGCTGGGCGAGCTGTCGATGATGTTCGCCCGGGTGCGACCGCCCATGCTCGCCGGCATGCTGGCCTTGGCCGGGATGGTGCTGGCCGCCCACTACGGACAGCCAAAGGACCTGCTGATCGCGCTGGTGGCGTCATTTCCCGTGGCTTTCTTCCTGGCCCTTCTGCGGCCCCGCCGCGAGCACGTCTCCTGGGCGCTCGCGGTGACCTTCTTCTCCGTGCTCTGGGTGGGGCTGCCGCTCGTCCACGCCGTGTTGCTCAGGGACCTTCCGCATGGCGACGGCCTGATCGTGGACGTCCTGATCGGCACTTTCCTCGGCGACACCGCGGCCTACCTCGGCGGCCGCGGCTGGGGCCGCACGCCGCTGGCGCCGCGGATCTCCCCCAACAAGACGCTGGAGGGAGCCGTGACCGGCTTCATCGGGGGCACGCTGGCCTTCTGGTTCGCCGGCCTCTACCAGGACTGGTTGTCGGGAAGGGATGCGATCGTGATCGGTGCCTTCGTGGCGCTCGCGGCGCCCGTCGGGGACCTTTTCGAGTCCTTGATCAAGCGCGACCTGGGGGTCAAGGACACCGGCCGCTTCTTTGGCGCCCACGGCGGGGTGCTGGACCGCCTCGACGCGGTGCTGTTCACGGTCGTGGCCGGCTACTACGCGGCTGTGGGCCTGGGCTACGCCTAGTCGCGCGGGGGCTCCGCACCTTGCGGGTCACAACATACGGGACCCACTGAAACGCTGAGACGAACCGCGAACGCTAGAACTGTGGCGGTTGCCCGAACATCTCCGGCAGGCGGGCGATCACCTGGAAGTCACCCTCCACCTGGAAGCGGTCGTCGAAGAAGAGCTCCTGGGGGTTGACCTCGTTGGCGATCAGGCGGACGAAGTCCGGGATCGAGAGCTTGAGCCTGACCGCGGGGTCGGCGCCGGCGCCGGGGATCGCCCTGGCACGCGAGTCCTCGATGTGGATCGTCCAGCAGGCGGGCGGCTTGCGGTTCCCGTGGTGGTCGAGCTCGTAGAGGATGTCGCCCTCGAAGCCGAAGGCGAACTGGGGGTCGAACTGCCGGGCCATGCCGGTGAAGATCGCCCGCTGGGCCACCTGGTTGCCGAAGCGCCGCTCGAGCTGCTGGTCGCTCGCGCCCCGCACGAATCGGGCGAGGGCTTCCTGCCCCTGTTTCTCGACCGTTCTGCGAGCCTCCCGGGCCAGCTCGGAGGCTCGCTGGCGCAGCCTAGGCTGCGGCCGTCGCGCTCGCTCCGCGCGGGCCACCTCCGCGGGCTCGTCGATCGTGTAACCGGGCGGCGCCTGCCGCGGCGGGTCCCGCCGGGCCAGTGCCGCCTCCATCGCGGGAGCCAACCTCTCGAGCTTCTCCTGCTCCCGGCCCTCGGCCCGCTCCGCGAACTCGGGCATGACCTGTTCCGCGAACAGCTCGATCGACTCGCAGATGTGCCCGTGCTTGTTGGGGCCCGCCTGCATCACGAAGATGATCTGGTCGACTCCGACGGCCTCGTAGCGCCTGCAGAGGTCACGGACCTGCTCGGGCGTGCCGATCGCGCCTCGCAGCGAGCCGAGCCCGTGCTGCATGATCCTGATCCCCAGCGGCGCGGCCTCGGCGGTGATCAGGGACCGGGAGAAGCCCTTCTGGGCGCGGTTCGCGTTGAACTCGTCCCACACGCTCGTGCTGCCGGGCTGGTGCCGGCCCATGCCGTAGTAATGAGCCAGCGAGTAGCCGAAGAAGTGGGCGCCGTCGATGCCGCGGTCGATCGCGGTCTGCTCGTCCTCGTGGCAGAGCATCGGAAGGACGACGGCAACGACCGGATTGACCGCGAAGCCCACCGGCACGCACTCCTCGGACTCGATCAGCTCGTGGTACTCCCTAACCCACCTGCCCGCGTCCTCCGGCTCGACGAAGGCAAAGGAGAGGGCGCCGATCCCGTTGCGGGCCGCGAAGTGGATCGTCTCTCGACGGCTGCAGGCCACCCAAAGGGGCGGATGCGGCCGCTGCAATGGCTTGGGAACGACGTTTCGCGGCGGCATCTGGAAGTACTCGGACTCCCAGCCGGCGAATGGCTCCTCCACGAACATGCGGCAGATCGCCGCCATCGCGTCCTCCCACATGGCGCGCTTCTGACGCCGGTCGAACAGGAAGCCGCCGATCTCCGCGCCGGAGCTCGACTCGCCGGTGCCGAAGTCGAGCCTCCCGTCCGACATCAGGTCGAGCGTCGCGGCTCGTTCGGCAACCCGGGCGGGATGGTTGACGGCCGGCGGGATCTGCACGATCCCGTGGCCGAGGCGAATACGATGCGTGCGCGCCGCCGCAGCCGCAAGGAAGACCTCGGGCGCGGAGGAGTGGGAGTACTCCTCCAGGAAGTGGTGCTCCACTTCCCAGACGTAGTCGAGGCCGACCCGATCGGCGAGCTCCGCCTGGGCGAGCGCGTCCTTCAGCAGCTGGTGCTCGGCACGCTCCTCCTCCCAGGGGCGGGGGTTCTGGTGCTCGTAGAAGATCCCGAACCGCATCGCAAAGCCTGGCTGGCCGGCCAGCCGCATGCTATCGGAGAGCGGGCGAGCGGCTGAGGCCTTCAGCACCGCGGAAATCCGGCCGACTCGCCCGCCTAGACTGGAGTGGGTGCGCAGGCTCCTCATCCTCGGGTCAACGGGCTCGATCGGAACCCAGGCGCTCGACGTGGTCGGGCGCAGCGGCGAGCTCGAGGTGGTCGGGCTGGGCGCATCCTCCAGCTGGGAGCGGCTCCTCGAGCAGGCGGAGCGCGCCGGCGTGCGACGCGTCGCGCTGTCCGACCCGGATGCCGCGGCGAGGGCCTCCGAGCGCTGGACCGACGAGGGCGAGGTGCTGGCCGGCCCGGAGGGCGTCGCCGAGCTTGTCACGGAGTCAGCTTGCGACCTGGTCCTGAACGCGCTCACCGGTGCGGCGGGGCTGGGACCGACGATCGCGGCGCTGGGCGAGGGCATCGACCTCGCGCTCGCCAACAAGGAAAGCCTTGTGGTGGGCGGGGAGCTCGTGACCGCGCTCGCCGAGGCGACGGGCGCGCGCATCGTCCCCGTCGACTCCGAGCACTCGGCCCTCTACCAGCTGATCGGCGCGGAGCGTCCGGGGGCGGTCGACCGCCTCGTGCTGACCGCCTCGGGCGGGCCCTTCCGCGGCGCCAAGGAGCTGAGCGAGGTGACGCCGGAGCAGGCCCTCGCGCACCCCACCTGGGACATGGGGGGCAGGATCACCGTCGACTCCGCCACGCTGATGAACAAGGGGCTCGAGCTGGTCGAGGCCCATCACCTGTTCGGCGTCCCCTACGACCTGATCGACGTAGTGGTGCACCCGCAGTCGATCGTCCACGCCCTCGTCCACCTGAACGATGGCTCTTCGCTCGCCCACCTCGGCTACCCGGACATGCGGGTGCCGATCTCCTACGCGCTGCATCACCCGGAGCGGGCCGACGTGCCGGTCGAGACGCTCGACCTCGCCGCGGTGGGGCGGCTGACCTTCGAGGAGCCGGACCTCGAGACCTTCGCCTGCCTGCGTCTCGCCTATGAGGCGGCCAAGGCGGGAGGCTCGGCCCCCTGCGTGCTCAACGCGGCCGACGAGGTGGCCGTTCACGCCTTCCTCGGGGGCAGGATCGGCTTTCTCGACATCCCGCGGGTGATCGAGCGCGCCCTCGACGAGCTGCCGGCGCAGCCGGTGCGCCACTTCGAGGACCTCTATGCGGCGGACTCGGAGGCTCGGGAGCTCGCCCGCCAGCTGGTCGAAGGCGTCACAGCATGAGCTGGCTGCTCGCCTTCGTCGGGTTCGCCCTTCTCGTGATCCTCCACGAGCTCGGGCACTTCAGCGCCGCCAAGGCGGTGGGCATGCGGGTGGAGCGCTTCTCGCTGTTCTTCCCACCGACGCTGCTGCGCAAGAAGGTGGGTGAGACGGAGTACGCGGTGGGCGCGATCCCCGCTGGGGGCTACGTGAAGATCAGCGGCATGAATCCGGACGAGAGCCTCCCCGACGAGGTGCGAACCCGGGCCTACTACTCGCAGCCGGTCTGGAAGCGCATAGTGGTGATCTCGGCCGGACCGGCCGTCAACTTGGTGCTCGCCTTCCTGCTCCTGTTCGTCTTCTTCTGGGCGATCGGCCCCGAGACCGGCAGCACGCGCGTCGGGACGATCGAGAGAGGCTTTCCCGCCGCGACCGTGCTGAAGCCGGATGACCGGATCGTGGCGGTCGACGGCAAGCGGGGCGACGCCCCCACGCTGGCCAAGCAGATCGCCACACACCGCTGCGCCGAGAGCCCACCTGTCAACCGCTGCAGGGCGCGGACCCCGACGACGCTGCTCGTCGAGCGCGACGGCAAGCTGCGGCGCGTGAAGGTGGCCCCCGAGTACGACGCTGCCGTCAAGCGCACCCGGCTCGGATTCTCGTACGCGCCCGGCCCGCGAGACCCCCTCCCGTTCGGCGAAGCATTCGACCTCACCACCAACCGGTTCTGGTTCATCAGCAGGCAGACCGTGGCCCTGCCGGCGCGCCTGTTCGACCCCGAGAAGCGCAAGGAGATCACCGGTGTGGTGGGCTCCTACGAGGTCACTCGGCAGACGATCCTCAACAACGTCGCCGACGTCATCGGGATCATGGCGATCATCTCCCTCTCGCTGGCGATAGTGAACCTGTTCCCGTTCCTGCCGCTCGACGGGGGCCACATCTTCTGGGCGATAGTCGAGAAGGTGCGGCGCCGGCCCGTGCCCTTCAGCGTCATGGAGCGGGCCGGCGTGGTCGGCTTCATGTTGGTCATCGGGCTCTTCCTGCTCGGCCTCTCGAACGACATCGACCGCCTCTCGGGACAGGGCTTCCAGGTCAGATAGCCTGCGCCTCGCAGACGCGAGGGAGGATCATGGAGACGACTACCGCCGAGCGCGCGACCGCCAAGCCCGTCGGATTGGACGCCCAGACCATGTGCGAGGCGTTCCGGAAGACCGCCGAGGCCCATCCCGACCGTCCCGCCCTGCGCACGAAGGGCGACGAGTTCAGCTGCACCTGGGGCGAGTACGCGGAGCGGGTCCGCGACGTGGCGGCGGGTCTGGCCGCGCTGGGCGTCGGCAAGGGCGACACCGTGGCCGTGATGCTCACGAACCGTCCGGAATTCCACCTCGCCGACGCGGGGGGCATGCACCTCGGCGCCACCTGCTTCTCCATCTACAACACCTACTCGCCGGAGCAGATCGAGTATCTCGTGGGCGATGCCGGCAACCGCGTGCTGCTCACCGAGCAGGCCTTCGTCGACCGCGTGCTGGCAGTGCAGGTCAAGGACAACGCTCTCGAGCACGTGGTCGTCGTGGACGGGGATCCGCCAGACCGGACGATGTCGCTGGAGGAGCTCGCGGGGCGGGGCGACGACGCCTTCGACTTCGAGGCCGCCTGGCGGGCCGTTACGCCCGACGACTTCCTCACCCTGATCTACACCTCGGGCACCACCGGGCCGCCCAAGGGGGTGCAGATCACGCACCGGAACATGGCGGAGACGGTCCGCTCCTACGACCAGATCATCGCCTTTCCTGACGCCGGGCGGGTGATCTCGTACCTGCCGATGGCCCACGTGGCGGAGCGCAACGTGAGCCATTACCTGCCGATGATGCTGGGCTTCACGGTCACCTGCTGCCCCAACCCGCGGGAGGTGACCCAGAACATGCCCGAGGTCGCACCGACCTGGTTCTTCGCTGTGCCGCGGATCTGGGAGAAACTGAAGGCCGGCCTCGAGGGGATGCTCGAGGGGCTCGAGGACGAGCAGCAGAAGTCCACGATCAAGGGCGCCTTGGACGTCGCCCTTCGCCGGGTCCGCGCCGTCCAGTCGGGCGCAGAGGTGCCGGAGGAGCTCGAACGCCAGTGGCAGGAGGCCGACGCCAAGGTGCTCTCGAACGTCCGCAACATGCTCGGCCTCGGCGAGATCGAGGCCTGCAACGTGGGTGCGGCCCCGACGCCGCCCGAGGTGATCGAGTTCTTCCATGCGCTGGGGGTTCCGCTCGCGGAGCTGTGGGGGATGTCCGAGACCACCGGCGCCGGGACCTGCAACCCGCCGGAGCGGATCAAGATCGGCACGGTCGGGCCGCCCGCGCCGGGGATCGACATCAAGCTGGCCGGGGACGGCGAGGTGCTCGTCAAGGGGCCCTGCGTCATGGCGGGCTATCGGAATCAGCCGGAGAAGACCAAGGAGACCTTCACCCAGGACGGCTTCCTCATGAGCGGCGACATCGGCGACTTCGACGAGGACGGCTACCTCAAGATCGTTGACCGCAAGAAGGAGCTGATCATCAACGCGGCGGGCAAGAACATGTCGCCCGCCAACATCGAGGCCAAGCTCAAGTCGGCAGGCCCGCTGATCGGACAGGCGATAGCCATCGGGGACAAGCGCCCCTACAACGTCGCCCTCGTGGTGCTCGATCCCGACTACGCGCCGGCGTGGGCGCGGCAGAACGGCCTCGAAGGGAAGACGATCGAGGATCTCGCGAGTGACGAGACGGCACGCGATGCGGTCCAGAAGGCGATCGAGGAGGCGAACGCGAAGCTCTCCCGGGTCGAGCAGATCAAGAAGTTCGCGATCCTGCCGGCCGAGTGGGAGCCGGGCGGCGACGAGCTCACCCC
>DATFQM010000032.1:0-12982 GCA_035264265.1 Thermoleophilaceae bacterium | reverse complement strand
CCAGAGCGTGCCGTAGGTGGAGAACTTGAATCCCTTCCGCCAGTCGAACTTCTCGACCGCGCGGATCAGTCCAAGCATGCCCTCCTGGATCAGGTCGCCGAGGGGCAGGCCTTGCCCCTGGTACTTGCGGGCGACGGAGATGACCAGCCGCAGGTTGGAGTTGATCATGCGCTCCTTGGCGGCGAGGTCACCCCGCTCGATCCGCTTGGCCAGCTCGACCTCCTCCTCGGCGGTGAGCAGGGGGTAGCGACGCGCTTCATTGAAGAAGAGCTGCAGCGAATCGGTCGTGGCCTCCGGCTCCAGCCGGCGGTCAGTGGCCCTGGCCTCCGGATCGGGAAGCCGGGTAAGCGTGTCCGTAGTCGTAATTGGCCTCTATTCGGTTCGACAGTTCGATTGCTATCGAAAGTATAGCGTGGAGAGCGCTGGTTGTACGCGCAACTACTCTGCTAATCTTCCGTAAGTAGTAGGAACACCTGAAGGCGCGGGAGGTAACGCGATGGACACTGGTTTGGCTGTTCTGCACATCCTTGTAGGACTCCTGTTCGTGGGACACGGCGCCCAGAAGCTGTTCGGGATCTTCGGCGGCCACGGCTTCGAGGGCACAAGCGCGCTCATGCATTCGCTCGGGCTGCAACCCGGACGCTTCCATGCGTCTGCGGCGGGCTTCAACGAGTTCGTCGGTGGTGCGCTGCTCGCGCTCGGTCTGCTCGTGCCGGTGGCCGCGGCGCTTCTGATCGCGACGATGGTCGCTGCGAGCCTGACCGCCCATCGCGGCAAGGGCATCTGGAACACCCGTGGCGGCTCCGAGCTCCCGCTCGTGTACGCAGCCGTCGCATTCACGCTCGCCGCCCTTGGGGCGGGCGACGCGTCGCTCGACTCGGCGCTCGACCTCGACGTGGGCGGGCTGGGCTGGGCGTTGGCGGCCCTCGGCGCCGGCCTGGTGGGCGGCCTCGGCGCGGTTGCCTCCGGAAAGCTGATCCACCACGGCGGGGACTCCCAGGCGCAGGATGCTTGAGGTCCCCGGGGGGCCCCGTCCCTTGCCCGGGGCGGGGCCCCGCTGTAGCGTCTGGCGCACGAATAGGGGCGGGAAGAACGGGTAGGACCGAGACGTGCAGGTTGCCGCTCCCGGGAGAGACGAACTGCGCCGCCTGGCCGAGATCAGGCTCGACCGGCCGCTGATCTTGAGCCTGTATCTGGATCTGGATCCCACCGAGTTCGCCACCCCACCGGCGCGCGCCACCGCGGCCAGGTCGCTACTCGACGAGGCCGATCGACGAGTGCGCGACCGCGATGGCCTCTCGCACCGGGACAAGGTCGACCTGCGCGCGAGCCTCGAGCGCGCACGTGCCTTCCTGGAGCACGAGCTCGCCGCGGACGGCGCGCGTGCCGTGGCGGTCTTCGCCGCCGAGTCGGCCGGGCTGTTCGAGACCGTGAAGCTGCCGCGACCGGTGCGCAACAGGGTGGCCATCGGCCGCTCGCCGCTGGTCGGGCCGCTTGCCGTGCTCGAGCGGCGCGAGGCGTGGTGCGTCACGCTCGTGAACCGGCGGGAGGGGCGCATCTTCCGTGGCTCGCCGGACGGCCTCCGTGAGCTCGACTGGGTCCACGACGACGTCCACGGACAGCACGACCAGGGCGGCTGGTCGCAGGCTCGCTACCAGCGAAGCGTCGACAAGGAGGCCGCCGACCATCTGCGTCGCACGGCCGACGTCCTCTTCCGCCACTTCCGCCGTCGCCCCTTCGAGCACCTGCTGCTGGGCGGCACTGCGGAGGTGGTGGCCGACTTCGAGTCGAAGCTGCACCACTACCTGGCCGAGCGGGTAGCCGGCCGGATCGACGCCGACGTCGAGCACTCCGGTCCCGAGGAGGTGCTGGAGGCCGCGCGTCCCTGCTTCGAGGAGGTCGAGAAGCGGCGCGAGACGGAGGCCCTGGCCCGGCTGGAGGCGGGCTCGCGGGCGGTGGCCGGCCTTGGCGAGGTGGAACGCGCCCTCGGGGAGCGCCGCGTCGAGGCGCTCCTCGTCAGCGAGCGCTTCAGGGCGCCGGGCGCCGTCTGCCCCGAGTGCGGCTGGGTGACCGGCGCCGAGCAGCGCGCCT
Organism: Thermoleophilaceae bacterium; assembly: GCA_035264265.1. Classification (GTDB taxonomy): domain Bacteria; phylum Actinomycetota; class Thermoleophilia; order Solirubrobacterales; family Thermoleophilaceae; genus DASXBA01. Next base: position 10,891 of record DATFQM010000032.1, on the reverse strand, counting down.
GTCCGGTGGACGGCACCGAGCTCGAGCGGCTCGACGACGTGACCGAGGCCGCCGTGGAGTTGGCCGTGCAGCAATCCGCCGAGGTGCTGCCAGTGAGGCATTGCGCCGACCAGCTCGAAGCACTGGGCGGGATCGCCGCGCTCCTGAGGTTCTAGCCCGCCCGACCCGGGAAGAGGAGAAGGCACAAGATCGAGAAAGGAGTTGGAACAGATGAAATCGGCATCGCTTGTGCTCGGCGCAGCGCTTGGCGCTGCCGCCGCCTGGTTCCTCGACCCGAACGACGGCGCGCGTCGACGCAACGTGGTGCGCGACCAGGCGCTGAAGTACGTGCGTAAAGGCGGCGCCGAGGCCGAGCGCAGGATGCGCTACGCCGCCGGCCAGGCGAAGGGCGTGGCCCACGAGGCGGCTCCGATCGGCGACAGGCCGTCCGCTGAGGAGCGCCTCAACGACCCGGCGCTCGCGAGAAAGGTCGAGACTGAGATCTTCCGCGCGGCGGACGTGCCCAAGGGCGACGTGTCGGTGAACGTCGAGGACGGCGTGGCCTACCTGCGCGGCGAGGTAGCCGATCGGGACACGATCAGGCGCCTGGGCGAGGAAGCCGCGAAGGTCGACGGTGTGCGGGGGGTGGAGAACCTGCTCCACACACCGGGCACGCCGGCGCCCCCCAAGCAGGAGGGCGTCGTCAGCGGCGACTAGGACGGGGCCCGGAACGCATCCAACGGGGCTCTGAGCTTAGCGGCCGCCCCCTCGCGCCCAGCGGCCGCCTCCTGAGGATGTCGCGAAGCGCGCGCCTGTCGGTGCGACAAAGTCCGGCTATCTCGAGGGCGGCTCCAGCAGTCCGGTCCGTAGAGTGCCGGGGATGAACGATCGAACCGCGGCCGCGATCGAGGCCGAAGGTCTCGTGAGGGTCTTCAAGAAGGGGCCCCGCGCCGTCGACGGCATCGATCTGCAGGTCGCGCCCGGCGAGGTCTACGGCTTTCTCGGGCCCAATGGGGCCGGCAAGTCCACGACGGTCCACATGCTCACCACCCTGCTTCCGCCCACCGACGGAACAGCCAGGGTGGCGGGCTTCGACATCCTGAGCGACGGAGCACAGGTGCGTACGGCAATCGGTGCCGCTCTCCAGGAGGCCGCTCTCGATCCGTTCCTCACGGGGCGCGAGCACATGCGCTTCCAGGCGGCCCTGCACGGACTGCCGCGAGAGCTGCGACGGCAGCGCGGGGACGACCTGCTCGAGCGTCTCGGCCTGACCGACGCGGCCGACCGCAAGGTGGGCGGCTACTCGGGCGGCATGAAGCGACGGCTCGACCTGGCGCTGGCGCTCGTGCACGAACCGAGCATCTTGTTTCTCGACGAGCCCACGACGGGCCTGGACCCGCAGAGCCGCACCGCCCTCTGGGAGGAGGTGCAGCGCCTGGTGGCCGACCGCGGGGTGACCGTCTTCCTCACGACGCAGTACCTCGAGGAGGCAGACGTTCTCGCGCGTCGGATCGGCATCATCGACCACGGCCAGATCGTCGCGGAAGGCACCCCCAACGCGCTGAAGGCCCAGATCGGGCGGCCCAGCGTCGAGGCCATACCGGCCGAGCCCGATGACCTTGGGCGGGTCATCGCCGTGCTGGAGCGCTTCGGCCAGCCCGTGCCCGGCACCCCTCGCGGGACGACGGTCCGCCTGTCCGGCGACGACGCTTCGCTCGCCGACGTCGTGCGCGCCCTCGACGCCGAGGAGCTCCAGGTGGAGCACCTCCAGCTTCACCAGCCGACGCTCAACGACGTCTTCCTGGCCCAGACGGGACGCTCGCTGGAGGGCGCCCGGCAGGACGAGCACGCCCGCGAGGAGGCCCAGCGGGCCGCGGCTGCGTGAGCTCCACGCTCGCTCTGCAGATCGGGACGGTGGCGCAGCGCTCGGTCCTGCGCACGCTCCGCCAGCCGGCGATGGTCGTCCCTGCGCTGCTGTTCCCGATGCTGCTCTTGGCGATCAACGCCGGTGGTCTCGACTCGGCCACGGGGCTGCCCGGCTTCCCGACCGACTCCTACCTCACCTTCGCTCTTGCGCTGACCTTCCTCCAGGGCACGATGTTCGCGGCCATGAGCGCGGGCACGAACGTTGCCACGGACATCGAGACCGGCTTCTTCAACCGGCTCTCGCTGACGCCGCTGCGCAGGGTGGCTCTGCTGGTGGGCCAGCTCTCGGGGGTGATCGTGCTCGCCCTGATACAGGCGACGACCTTCTTGGTGGTCGGGCTCACAGCCGGCGCCGGTCTCGAGGCGGGCCCCCTCGGGATCCCCGTGATCGTGGCGATCTCGCTGCTCAGCACGCTGGGTTTCGGCTCCCTGGGGGCGCTGGTAGCGCTGCGCACCGGCTCGGGCGAGACGGTGCAGGGACTATTCCCGCTCATGTTCGCGGCCTTGTTCCTGTCCTCGATGGCGCTGCCGCGGAATCTGATCGAGATCGACTGGTTCCGCACGGTGGCTACTTGGAACCCGGTCTCCTACATGCTCGAAGGTATCCGCAGCGTGCTGATCGACGGCTGGAACGGGGAGGCGCTCGCGCTCGGGTTCTTGACCAGCGGCGGGCTGGCGGCGCTCGCGCTCGCGGCCGCCTCCTCGGCACTCAGGACGAGGATGGCGCGGGAATGACCGCACGCGGCTTCAGGTCCGTCGTTCTCGGGGTCGCCTGGCGAAACCTGCATGGGTTCTTCACCAACCCGGCGCTCTTCTTGCCGGCCATGATCTTCCCGCTGTTCTTCTTCACCGCGTTTGCCGGCGGCCTGTCGCGGATCGAGTCGGTGCCGGGCTTCCACTTCCCGCCCGGATACACGGCGTTCGAATACGCGTTCGTCCTTCTCCAGGCGTCGGCCTTCGGCGGGGTCTTCACGGGCTTCGCCGTGGCGCGCGACTTCGAGAGTGGCTTCGCCCGCAGGATGCTGATGGCGGCACCGCGCCGTCGTGCACTGATCGCCGGCTACGCGGTCTCGGGCCTCGTCCGGGCGCTGTTCACGATCAGCGTCGTCACCACGGTGGCCTTCCTGGCCGGCATGAAGCTGCACGGCGCCGGCATCGAGCTCGTCGGCCTGTACACGCTCGCCTTGCTCGTAAACTTCTCGGCGGTGCTTTTCGGCACCGGCGTGGCGATGCGCCTGCGTACCTTCCAGGCCGCGCCGGCGATGCAGGTCCCGGTCTTCCTGACGCTCTTCCTGGCCCCCGTGTACGTGCCCCTCGGCCTGCTCGGGGGCTGGGTGCACACGGCCGCGACGGTGAACCCGATCACCGTCGTACTGGACGCCGAGCGCGGGTTCATCGCCGGCGATCCGGTCAAGGCGGGGCTCGCCTTCGCGCTACTCGCGGGGATCGGCGCCCTCTTCGTGTTCTGGGCGCTGCGCAGCCTGCGGAGCGCCGAGCGCGCCACGGCGTAGAAGCCCGGCACTCACTCGTTTCCGGCGCCTCCGCGGCGGGTAACTCTGAACCGATGTGGGGAATCACGCTTATCGTGGCTGCCTTTGTGCTGGGCCTCATTGCGTTCTCCTTCGCGATCGGCGCGCCCGTGTTCGCCGTGCCGATCGCGATCGTCGCGGCCGTGGCGATCGGCGCCTTCGACATGAGTCGCAGGCGCAAGCAGACGAAGCAGATGCACGACCTCCGCGAGAAGGCCAAGGCCGAGAGCGTCGAATTCACGCCCCGCGACAAGGAGACGCTGGTCTCCGAGTAGCCTCTCGACGTGCGCCCGGTAAGGGTCGGCTGCTCGGGTTGGAACTACGACGACTGGCGCGGAAGGCTCTATCCCGAGGGCCTCGGCAGGCAGCGCTGGCTCGCCCGCTACGCCGAGGAGTTCGAGACCGTCGAGGTCAACTCGACCTTCTACCGGCTCGCCTCCCGCGATGCCGTCGCGCGCTGGGTGGAGGCGACGCCGGAGGACTTCGTGTTCGCGGCCAAGGCCAGCCGGTACCTCACGCATGTGAGGCGCCTGCAGGACATCGGGCAAGGGGTGAGCCGCTACTACGAGCGCATCGAGCCGCTGGTCAACTCGGGCAAGCTGGGGCCAATCGTGTGGCAGCTCCCCCCGAACTTCCGGCGCGACGACGAGCTCCTGGCGCAGACGCTCGCTGAGCTGCCGTCGGGCCGGCACTGCTTCGAGTTCCGACACGAGACCTGGTTCACGCGAGAGGTGTACGGCCTGCTGGGCAGCCACGGGGTCGCGCTCGTCATCGGCGATCATCCCCGCTGGCCGTTCCAGGCCCGCGAGCTGACCACCGATTGGACCCTGGTACGGCTGCATCACGGGCGCCGCGGACGGCGCGGCAACTATTCGCCCCGTGAACTGGAGACCTGGACTCGCCGCATCGCCGCCTGGCGATCACGCGCCGAGGTGTACGTCTACTTCAACAACGACTGGGAGGGGTTTGCGGTCGAGAACGCCCGCTGGCTCAAGCGGTCGCTTTCTCGAGATGCGCCAGCGCCCGGCGGAGCAGCCGGGACACGTGCATCTGGGAGAACCCGATGAGCTCGCCGATCTCGAGTTGGGTCATGTCGCGCACGAAGCGGAGCTCGAGGACCCGTCGCTCTTGGAGCGGCAGGTCCCGCCAGGCAGCGGCGAGCGCCTCGCCGTCGGCGACCGCCTCGAAGCCGTCGTCGGTCTGACCCACGAGCTCGACGAGGGCGGCACCGTCCGTGTTGTCCCGCGTGGACGGCGCGTCGAGCGAGGCGGTCTCGTAGCTGCTGGCGGCTTCGTATGCCTCGAGCAGCTCCTCGGAGTCGCAGCCGACCGCCGCCGCCACCTCGCGGATGCTCGGTGACCGGCCCAGCCGCTTGGCCAGCGCCTCGCTCTCCCGGACCGCCCTGAGCGCGCGCTCCTGGAGGTCGCGCGGGACGTGGAGGGCCCAGCCCTTGTCGCGGAAGTGGCGCTTGAGCTCACCGAGGATCGTCGGGGCCGCGTAGCTCGTGAAGCGAGTGCCGCGGTCGGGCTCGTAGCGGTCGATGGCCTTCAGGAGCCCGAGACAGGCGACCTGCACGAGATCGTCGAGCGGCTCGTCCGTGTAGGAGTAGCGGAGCGCGAGGTCGCGCGCGAACGGCAGGAAGCGCTCCACGAGCTTGCGGCGTGCCGCCAGGTCCCGCGACTCGTGGTAGCGGCTCAGGAGCTCCTGCTCGGCCACCCGGCGCGTGGCCAAAACGGCGGTACTCATTCCTCGAACCTCCGTCGGAACGCAACTGACGAACGTCCGCCGCCCGGCCCGGTTTCGGGACCGGGGCCGTCCCCTCAATGGACTGGTTTCCCCGTCCTTCGCGTTCACAAAACCTGCCCCCCCGCCTGGGCTACTCGTCCAGCTTGTCCCGCTCGGGCGCCTCGTGGGGCTCGGCGCTCGGGTCCTCGGCCGGGTGCGGTTCGCTGGTGCTCCGGCTACCCGTCTGCGGGCGCGGCTCGCCGCGCGGGTCCTCCCGCTCCTCGTACGGGTCCGGGTACTCGGTCGGGTCGGGCTCCGCGACCGGGTTGTTCAGCGGATGGTGCGGTTCCGGATCGCCGGAGCGATCGCCGGCGTCGCGCTTCTCCTGATCCATCTTCTCGCCCTACCCGTGTTGCAGCGCTCAAAACCGTCCACGCCGTGGGACAGCGGCTACCCCGGGTAAGAGGGAGGTGATGCGCCGCCGTGGCCTGGCTGTTGCCGCCCTGACTCTCCTGGGCGGGGGCTGCGCGAACTCCGGCACGCCGCCCCGCGAACAGGCACGCGCCACGATCCAGACCTTCCTGAAGACCTGTGCGGCCGACCGAGCCGTCGCGGCCTCAGAGCTGCTGACCAAGCCGCTGCGCAAGAGCTTCATCGCCGCGGGCTCGGGGCTGGAGGGCTGTCACGCGGTGCTCGGGCTGAGTGCCGGTGGAGCCCTGCGGGGCGTTCGCGTGGTGGCGCTCAGAATGCGTCCGCAGGCGGCGACGGCCGCGCTTCGAGACCCGGCCGGGCACACAGCCCGGGTCGAGCTGGAGAGCTCCGACGACACCTGGGAGCTCGCGGGTCGCTAGTCCTGCCGCCTGCCGATCGAGGCCGATGTCGCGACGCCGATCGCGAGCAGGCGAGGGAGCATGGGCTAGGCGATGCCGGGCTCGAGCACGACCTTGACGGCCCCGTTTGACTTGGCTTGGAACATCTCGTAGCCCCGCGGCGCCTCCTCGAGCGGCAGCCGATGGGTCACCAGGTCCTCCGTGCCGAGCGGATCCTCGTCGCCGAGCAGCGGCAGGATCTCGTCGGTCCAGCGGCGGACGTTAGCCTGGCCCATCCGGATCTGGAGCTGCTTGTCGAAGAGGTCGCCCAGCGGGAAGTTCTGCTCCAGTCCGACATAGACGCCGGAGATCGAGAGCGTCCCCCCGCGCCGGATCGATCCCATGCATGTGCGCAGGGCCTCCAGCCTGTCCATCTGCAGCTTGGTGGCCTGAAGGATCGGGTCGAGCTTGGAGCCGCTCGCCTCCATTCCCACCGCCTCGATGGCGGTGTCCACGCCACGCCCGGTCATCTCGCGCACGGCGGTGGCCGCGTCGTCCACGGCCGAGACGTCGACGGTCTCCACGCCGTGGCGCTCCGCCATATCGAGCCGCTCGGGGATGAAGTCCACGCCGATCACTCGGTCGGCGCCGCGGCAGAGTCCGATCCTGCAGGCCATCTGGCCGATTGGGCCCAGGCCCCACACGGCGAGCGTCCCTCCCTCGGGGACGTCGGCGTAGGCGACAGCCTGCCAGGCGGTCGGGAGCACGTCGGAGAGGAACAGGAACCGCTCGTCGGGCGGCCCCTCCGGGACCTTGATCGGGCCGAACTGGGCCTGTGGCACCCGCAGGTACTCCGCCTGGCCTCCCGGCACGCCCCCGTAGAGGTGGGTGTAGCCGACAGGCTCGCGCCCTTGCCGTGCTCCTGAGCGGCGGTCGTCTCGCATTGCGAGTAGAGCTGCTGCTCGCAGGAGAAGCAGTGACCGCAGGAGATGTTGAACGGCACGACCACACGGTCGCCGGCCCCTATTCCGTCGACCGCCGATCCCACCTCTTCGACGCTCCCCATCGGCTCGTGACCGACAATGTCACCCTCCTCCAGCTTGATCACCTTGCCGGCGTAGAGGTGAAGGTCGGAGCCGCAGATCGCGGTCGAGGTGATGCGCACGATCGCGTCGGTGGGCTCCTCGATTGTGGGGTCGGGGACCTGGTCTACGCGGACGTCCTCCTTGCCGTGCCAGGCGACGGCCTTCACCTACGCCTCCCTGCCGCCGACGCCGCTTGCGACCTCCCGCGCCCGCAACGGCCCGCCCGCGGAGGGATCGAGGGGTGGGGTCTCCGCGCCGGCTCGCTCGCGCATTCCCGTCAGCAGCTCGAGCAGCGCGTCGCCGGCGGAGCGGCTGGGCGTCCAGCCGAGCTCCCGCCGGGCTCGCGACGAATCCATGATCGGCACGCTGAGGGCCAGGTCGACCCACCCCGGGGGGGTCGGCTGGAGGCGCAGCTGCCAGGTCAGATCGGCGGCAGCGCGGAGCAGGCCCGTGTGCACCCGCACCGGGCGAGCGCCGAGCAGCCGGCCCAGTTCGTTGCCGTCGAGCACGGGATCGGCCGCGAGGTTGAACGCGCCGCGCGCGTCGGTGCGCAGTGCCAGCCGGAAGGCCTCGCCCACATCCAGCGAGTGCACCGCCTGGAAGCGCAGGCGAGGGGCCTTCGGAACGATCGGGATCAGTGCCGGACGCACCAGGAAGCTCGGGACCAGTGGACCCGCGAAGAGCCGGCGGATCTCGGACGCGGCCTCGCGCTTGAAGACGAGGGCGGGCCGCATGCGGACGACGCGCATTTCCCCATGGCGCGCCTCGATCTCGTCCAGCGCTCGCTCCACCTGGGCCTTGTGGCTCGCGTAGAAGGAGCTCTCGATGCCGCCGGTGGGCCAGCTCTCATCGACCGCCCGGTCCTTGGGGCCGGGGGAGTAGGCTCCGACGGACGACGCGTAGAGGAGGGCGGGAACGCCCATCTCGGCCGCGGCCTCGAACACGCGGCGGCTGCCATCGACGTTCGCCCTCCACAGCTTGTCCGGATCGCGCGAGGGCTGAATCAGCCACGAGAGGCAGACCACCGCGTCGGCGCGCTCAAGGTCGGGACGCAGGTCATCGCTGGTCACGTCGCGCCCCCGCCACTCGATCTTCTCGGCCGCTGCGGCGGGCCGGCGGACGATCGCCAGGACCGACGACACCTCCGGGTCGCGGTCCAATGCGCGGAGGACGCTCGTACCGATGTTGCCGCTGGCACCTATGACCGCTACTCGCATGGCGGTCTGGTTCCCGGCGCCCAAATGGAGAAACGGTGTCTGCCCCACGTCGGCCCGGGTACAAAATCGACATGGCGACACAGAAACAGCGACAGGCTGCGCGCAAGAACGTGAAGAAGGCCCAGTCGGGCGCCCGGCAGAAGAAGACAATCACCAAGCTGTCGAGCAGGACCCGCAGCGCGCTGGGCCGGGAGGGTTCCAAGGCGGCGGCGCGTAAGCGCGGCGCCTCGAAGGGGACCGGCAGCGGCGCTGGGGCGATGACGGTGACCGAGCTGCGGCGGGAGGCCGCCAAGCTCGGAATCGAGGGCCGCTCCAAGATGGGCAAGGCCCAGCTGATCCGTGCCGTTGGTCAGAAGCGGCGCTCGCGCTGACTTTGCCGTCACCCCACCGCAAGCGCCACGGCGCCGAGCGCCGACGCGGCCTTGCCTAAGGGGCCTCCCCCAAGGGTTCCGCAGCGCGTCACTTAACCGGGCCAGTGGCCCGACAAAGTGACTCGGTAGGGCGAATACTCGATCGGATTCGTCGGCCGCGCACTGGCTGGTGACCCGTGCGCAGCTCGTGCGGTCGGGTATCGGCGAGGACGAGTTCGACTGCGGCGCGGCAGCGGGTGCTCTGCTGCGCGAGCACCGAGGGGTCTATCGAACGGTCCCCAGGCGCCGTCGTCGAGGGCCGCCGTCAGTCCCGCTCCGAGAGCGCTTCGACCAGCTCCTCCTTGGACATCTTGGTCTGCCCGCGGATGCCTTCCTTCTTGGCCCGCTCGGTCAGCTCCTCGCGGCTGCGCTCCTCGAGCTCGCCGTTCCCGCCGTCCTCCTGCGTCCTGATGTCCCTGCCGGCGCGCGCATTCTTGAGGGTGCGCTCCAGGGCGGCCATCAGGTCGGGAGCCGGGGCCGGCTGCTTCTCGGGCTCGGGGGCCTCGATCTTCCTGCGCTTGCGCTTGTCGTCGATCACACGGCGCAGCCGCTCGCGGTAGCAATCCTCGTAGCGCTCGGGCTTCCAGTCGGTGGCGAGCTCCTCGATCAAGGCCACCGCGCTCTCAACCTCCTTCTTGCCCGGCGTCCTGCCGCCGGTCGGGACCGGACTGGTGGGACGGACCTCGTCGTGGAAGAGCATCGTGGTCAGGCTCAGGGCCCCGTCGCGGACGCGGAGGGCGGCGAGGTACTCCTTGGTGCGCATGACGAACCGCCCGAGGGCCACGCGCCCCGACCGGCTCATCGTCTCGACCAGTAGGCGATAGGCGCGCTGCGTGCCCTCGCTCTCGCCGGCGGGCACGAGGAAGTAAGGGTGGTCGAAGTAGATCGGGTCCACGTCCTCGAGGTCGACGAATGCCTCGATGTCGATGGTCCGCGTCTTGCGCGGCTGCACGGAGGCGAGCTCCTCGTCCGTGACCATGACTTGCTTGCCGTCGAGGTCGAAGCTGCGCGCCACCTCTTCCCACATCACCTCTATGTCCTCGTCCGAGCAGAAGCGCCGCTGCTCGATGCGGGCCTTGTCCTTCTCGTGCAGCTCGTTGAAGTGGTAGTCGAGATCGCGTGCCGCGGTGAACAGTTGCACGGGAACGTTGACCAGGCCGAAGCTGAGCGACCCGCTCCAGAGGGCGCGCGCCATGGCTAGAGGCTCGCCTCCAGCGCCGCGGCGAGATCGTCCCCCTGGTCCGGCTCCTCCTGCTCCGTAAGGTCGATCTCCTCGCCCTTGGCCTTGCGCTTGATCAAGTCGAGGACCGCTTCGCGGTAGGTGTCCTCGTAGCTCTCGGGGTCGAAGTGCTCGTAGAGGGTCTCGACGAGCTTGTCGGCCATCTCGACCTCGCGTTTCGAGGGCTTCTTTCCGCCCGCGTCGATCTCCAGGTCGTCGCCGGACACGACCTCGTCGTGGAACCTCAGGGTGTGCAGGACTAGCACGTCGTCGAGCGCCCGGACCGCGACCAGGTACTCGCGGTCGTGGAACGTGAACCGGCCGACCCCGGCGCGACCCGTTCTGCGAAGCGCCTCGTGCAGCAGACGATAGGGCTTGGCGTCGTCACGGGAGCCGACGTAGTAGGTCCTCTCGTAGAACACCGGGTCGATCTCGCCGGCGCCGACGAACTCGATCAGGTGCACGACCTTGCCCCGGTCGCCCGCGGCTGCCTTGATCTCGTCCTTCTCGAGCACGACGTACCTGTCTGGCTCCACCTCGTACCCCTTGACGACCTGCTCGTAGGGCACCTCCTTGCCCTCCTTCGAGCAGATGCGCCGGTGCTCGATCCTCGCCTCGTCCTTGGCGTGCACCTCGTTGAAGTGGACGGTCTTCGACTCCGTGGCCGAGTACAGCTTGATCGGGACGTTCACGAGGCCGAAGGTGATGGTGCCGTTCCAAATCGAGCGCGGTGCCATGGGCCCTGGATACCCGCTCAACGCCTCCGGCAACCGAACGGCTGGCAGCTGGCAGAGCGCCGGCTTCGCCGGCCGGCTGGCAGAGAACGGCAACGACCACCCTCTGCCAGCTGCTAGCTAGGTGTCCTGCCCACGGAGGTTGTGAACGCGGCTGATCGGGGGTCGGCCTCCGATTGAGCTGTGGGGTCTGCGTTCGTTGTAGTGGCGGCGCCAGTGTGGCAGGGCTCTGTTGCGGTGGCGGTGTGAGCGGTAGGC
>DATFQM010000031.1:0-10252 GCA_035264265.1 Thermoleophilaceae bacterium | reverse complement strand
AGCGAGCTCGAGCCGGCCTCGTTCGACCTCGTGCAAGCCCCGCCACGAGTCTGCCCTTGGCCCGGCCACCGCGATCTCGCCACCTGGGATCGGGAAAGAGCCTGTTCGGGGTGGGAGCTCGCCGACCGGACGTTACGCCCCGCTCAAGAGGCGTCGCCGAGCCGCTAGTCCTCGAGCTCCGCCGTCCAGAAGCGGACGTCTCATCTCGCCGACGTCACCGAGGCAGCGCGCCGTAGCTGTCCCGGGCGGCCACTTCGGGTTTTCGTGGGAGTCCCGCCGAGCGCGTTTCGTAACGCAACCCCCGTTTCCCCTGCATAACGCGCTCCTGATTTTTCACCTGCAAATCGAGGTTTTTTGTGCAGCGTGGGCGGCTAGGATCGACGCCGTCGTCGCAACCCATGACTCATTCATCGACAAGGAGATTCAGGCCTCATCGACGACGGTCGTCGTCGCGCTCTGGCAGGCGCAAGCGCGATGGTGGTTACTCGATCAGCCGCGGGTCCACGCACTCAGCGCCGACGGTAGACCTCACCAGGCCGGCGACGAAGTTAAAGACGTCGAACGGCAGAGCCGGGCCGTAGGCCGTCTCAATCGCGGACCCGAGGTACCCGTCAACCGCCTCGAGCGGGTGGACAACCACCCCGCGGGTGCCGTCCCCCGCAGTTGAGCACCGGACGGGGTTCCGAGTTGAGCAGCTTCCACCCGAAGTCCGCAGATACCCTGGGGACCGCCGCCCGCCGAATCTCGGCCCACCTATCTCGCGAGACGGCCCCCTCCATGAGGCCTTCCAGCACGTCAGCAGCGAGCCGCTAGTCCAGGATCGGGTGGAAGGGCGCGTTGGGCCAATCCCGGACGCAGCCGAAGCAGCTCCCCTCAAGGCGCGCAGGAGTGGTGGTGTGCTGGGATGATGTCTCAGGCTGCCGATACGTTCGCGCCCCCAGCTTCGCGGAGCTCGACCTCGAGCTCGTAGAGGCCACCGATCTCGACGCGGTAGGGCCAACCCATGAAATGGAGCCGCCGTGGGCGGCTCGGTGCGGCCGGCCGGCGTGGCTACTCGTCGTCCGACCAGCGCCTCGGTGTTACTCGAGGGCCGCTCCTGTTGCCACTTTCGTTGCCCCTGCCGTGACTCGGCGTCGCTCCACCTGTGCCCAGCGAGAGAGAAACACGCGATATGCAGGGACTAGGGGAGAGCCGACGGTGGGATTCGAACCCACGACCCCCGCTTTACGAGAGCGGTGCTCTGGCCAACTGAGCTACGTCGGCGGGCCGTCTGAGTCTAGCCCTGGGGGGGTGAGCCCCACGCGCGGCGCGCTTAGGCCGGTATGGAGGTCGTCATCGCGCGCTCGTTTCGGGCCCGGCTCCTCGGGCTCGCCCTGCGGCGCGCGCCTCCGCGGCACGCCCTGCTGATACCTCGCTGCCGCTGCGTTCACACCTTCGGCATGCGCTTCGCGCTCGACCTCGTCTGGCTGGACGCCGACGGTCAGGTGCTGGCCGTCGACCGGCGCGTGGGACCGGGACGGGTGGTCGCCCGGCGAGGGGCCTGGGCTGTCTTGGAGGCGCCGGCCAGCTTGGATATCGTGGCGGCCGTGGCAGAGCCAGGCGCGGGCAACAGGTTCCTCCAGGCGCTCAATCCGCGGGTGCCGATCTACCGCGACACCTACAACGAGTACTTCGTGATGGTGCTGTCGGCCGGGGGCGCGGCGGCAGGCACCCAGGTCCCGCTGTACATCCTCATGGCGATCACTGGGCTGTGGTCGGTGGGTGTGTTCGTCGCGGCCTGCGTCGTCTTCGAGCTGGCCGTGATCTTCGGGGTGGCAAGGCCGCAGATGAAACCGCAGGAGCGGGCGGGCTGGGCGGCGCTGTGGGGATTCGCGACGGCGGCGCTGGCGCTCTGCTTCTACTACCTGGTCGCCGACCCCACGCTGTGATTGTTTTCGGCTTGGTAGAGCGGCTCCCCGCGTAGAACCGGAGCCGAGTCGCTCGTGGTTAGGTGGCCACCACCTGCGGCCCGAACGACCTCGATCACGCACTCGGCGGGAACGTCGAGCAGCGACGACACCCTTGCCTCGAGGGGCGGGTCGTGGCGGCTCTGGTGCCCGATGCGCGCGCCCCCTGCGGGTGCGCCACAAAGCGCTTGCATCCCAAGCGCACCAGATCCTCGACAGCCTGCGACATCGTCCGCCCAAGGATCCCGTAGGCGGGCGCGGGGTGCTCATGCTCACCACCTTCGACCTCAACGAGTACGTCTACGAGGCGCTGCGAGCGGGCGCGAGCGGTTCCTGCTCCAGGACGTCCTGCCCGAGGACCTTATCGCCGCCGTCCGGTGGTAGCCGGGGGGTGACGGACTCATCGCGACGACGATCACCAAGCGCCTGATCGAGCAGTTCGCACGCGCGCTGCTCCGCCGAGCGCGCCGCCGCCCGAGCTCGAGTCGCTGCCCCCGCGCGAGGTAGAGGTGCTGACGCTCGTCGCGCGGGGCTCTCGAACGGCGAGATCGCCGAGGAGCTTGTGCTCAGCGACGCCACGGTCAGACCCACGTCGAGCGGATACTGGCCAAGCTCGACGTCCGCGACCGGGTCCAGGCGGTCGTGCTTCACCTACGAAGCCGGGCTGGTGACGCCGGGCGACGCCGCGCAGCGAAGCTAGGCGGCGTCGCCCGACGCTGCGCAGCGAAGCTAGGCGGGCGCGCCCACCAGCGATGCCAGCCTGAACCCGAGCGCCGACAGGGCCAGCTCCTCGTTCACGTTCAGCTCGAGCGCCTGGCGCACGTCCTCGCAGCGCTCGGCGGCCTCGCGCAGGCGGCGGGGGTCGCGGCCGCGAGCTGCTACCGCCAGGGTGGCTGTGCGGTCGGTGCCGAGCACGGCATCGTCGGCGCCGGCGGCCAGGCAGATCAGGTCGCGAAAGCCGATCGCGGCTAGGGTCAGGCCCAGGTCGAGCACCTCGGTGCGGGCGCGGCGGCCGTCACGCTTGGCGGCCTCTTCCAGCTCGCGCTCGAGCGTCTTGCGCTCGCGGCCCTTCGGCTCGAGCTCGAGTCGGTCGGCGCGCTCGCGTGCCGCCTCCTCCTCCGCCTCGACCCGGCGCCGCTCGGCGCGCTCGAGTAGGGGTCGCCAGGGCTCGGGCGGCTCGGGCCCTCCGTCGAGGGCCGCCTTCACCAGGCCCTCCACCTCGGAGCGCAGCTCCTCGCCCTCGGCCGAGGCGAGGAAGCGGGCGCGCGCGGCGTTGCCGAGCGCCAGCCGGCCGCAGGCCCGGGCCCGCTCGGCCTCCACGCCGTCGCGCTCGAGGGCGGACACGATCCGGTCGGCCGGCAGCGGGTCGAAGCGAACGAGCTGGCAGCGCGAGACGATCGTCTCGAGCACCCGACCGAGGGCCTCGGTCAGCAGGATCAGGTGCACGAATTGCGCGGGATCCTCGAGCGTCTTGAGCATCCGGTTCGCGACCTCGTCGTTCATCGTGTCGACGCGCTCGAGCACGAATACCCGTCGGCGGGCCTCGAAGGGCGTCCGCGCCGCCGCGGCGATCACCGGCTGGTCCACGTCGTCCGTGCGCATCACGTGGGCGCCGGTGGGCCGGACCCAGCTCAGGTCGGGATGCGTACCGGCCGCGACCCGGCGGCGCACGCTCTCAGAGTCCGAGTCGCCCTCCGCGAGCAGCTCGGCGGCGAAGGCCCGGGCGGCGCTGCGCTTGCCGACCCCCGCCGGCCCGTGGAAGAGGTAGGAATGGGAGGGTCCGATCTCAAGGGCCGTGGAGAGAACCATCTGCGCCTGCGGGTGATCCGGCAGCTTCACGCGTGGGCCCCGCTGCGGGCGGCCTCGACCTCGGCGAGGACGTCGGCGTGCACCTGCTCGGGCGGGCGGTCGGCGCCGACCCGCCGCCAGCGTCCCGGATCCGCCGCCGCGAGCCCCTCGTAGGCGGCCAGTACCCGCTCCTGAAGCCGCGCACCTTCGCCCTCGAAGCGGTCGGGCTCCCCCGCCCGCAAGGCGGCCGCGGCAGGGTCGATCGAGAGCAGAACCGTGAGGTCGGGGACGAGGCCGCCGGTGGCGAAGCGGTTGATCGCCTCGACCTCCTCCATGCCCAGCCCGCGCGCGGCCCCCTGGTAGGCGAGCGAGGAGTCGAGGAAGCGGTCGGACACCACGACCCTCCCCTCCTCAAGCGCCGGGCGGATCATACGTGCCACTAGCTCGGCCCGGGCGGCCGCGAAAAGGAGGGCCTCCGACTCCGGGGTCAGCGCGACCGCCGGGTCCTTCAGGAGCTCGCGGACGCGCTCGCCCACTTCGGTACCGCCGGGCTCGCGAACGCCGAGCGCCTCGTCGCCGAGCGCTTCGCAGAGCATCCGAGCCTGCGTCGTCTTGCCGGAGCGGTCGATGCCCTCGATGGTCACGAACAGTCCTTGCATGCGCCGCGACCGTAGCAAGCGCCATGGCGGCTACGGCTAGCATGCCGCGACTCATGAGGGCCCTCGTGACAGGCGGTGCCGGCTTCATCGGCTCGAACCTCGTCGATGCCCTTCTGCAGCGCGGGGACGAGGTGACCGTCACCGACAACCTCTCCACCGGCCGCCGCGGGAACCTCGAACAGGCGGACGGCGCCACCCTCCTGGAGCTGGACGTCCGCGACGCCGAGGCGGCCAAGGACATCTTGGACCGCGTACGGCCGGAGGTCGTCTATCACCTGGCGGCGCAGATCGACGTGCGGAGGTCGGTCGCCGACCCGGCCTTCGACGCGAGTATCAACGTGCAGGGCACGATCAATCTGCTGCGCGCCTCCGTCGACTCGGGGGTCCGGCGCTTCGTGAACACGTCCACCGGCGGGGCGATCTACGGCGAGAACCAGCGGATCCCGGCGCCCGAGGACCACCCCGTCGCGCCGCAGGCCCCCTATGGGCAATCCAAGTTCTGCGCCGAGGGTTACGCCGACCTGTTCGCCCGCCTGCACGGCCTGTCCACGGTGTCGCTTCGCTACGGGAACGTCTACGGCCCGCGGCAGGATCCTCTCGGGGAGGCCGGGGTGATCGCGATCTTCTGCGGCCTCGCTCTCGAGGGCGGGAACCCGACCGTATTCGGCGACGGCCTCCAAACGCGGGACTACGTCTATGTCGGCGATGTCGTGGAGGCGAATTTGAGGGCCGCCGAGAGTGAGGCGGGCGGCCCCTTCAACATCGGCTGCGAGGTGGAGACGACGGTGCTCCAGCTGGTGGAGGCCATCGCGCCGCGGGCCAAGGGCGACTTCGAGCCGCAGCACGAGCCGGAGCGACCCGGTGAGGTGCGCCGCAGCACGCTGGACTGCTCCCGCGCGCGGGAGGAGCTGGGCTGGGAGGCCCGCGTGCCGCTCGAGGAGGGGCTCCAGCTCACGCTGGACTCGCTGCGGAGCTAGCCGGGGCGTTCAGGCTGCTGGACCCGCATTTTAGGACACAATATGTTGTGTCAGATGCAGGGGTCTAGCACTACAAGTAGTAGAATCCTAGTATGCGCTGTCCGTTCTGCTCGTCCGACTCTACCCGCGTCGTCGACTCCCGCCTGACGGAGCCACGTGACGCGGTTAGGCGCCGGCGCGAGTGCGCCGGGTGCGGCAATCGCTTCACCACCTACGAGCGGGCCGAGGAGGCGCCGGTGACAGTGATCAAGCGCGACCGCAGCCGCCAGCGGTTCGATCGCCAGAAGCTCCTTCGGGGGCTCGGCCGAGCGGCCAACAAGCGGCCGATCAGCGACGAGCAACTCGAGGCGGTGGCCGACCGGATCGCGGCGGAGGTTCGGCGTGGCGGGCCAGAGGCCGACGCTTCGTGGATCGGCGAGCTCTCGCTTCGCGGGCTCGCCGCCGTCGACCCGGTGAGCGCCATCCAGTTCGCCTCCGTCTACCGGCAGTTCGAGAGCCTCGACGAGCTCGAGGCGGAGGTGCGCCGGCTGAAGAACGAGGGCTCCGAGGTTCCGTCCGGCTCCGACGGCAACATTGGTCGTTCCCCCTCCGGGGACCAAGGAGAGAGCACCGACAGGAGGAGCGATCATGTCCGACAGCCGTAGCGCCGCAGCCCCGAGCACCGCTCAGGGCGTCAGTTTGGAGCGGCGCTTCACGGAGTCGGCCAAGCATCCCTTCGACTGCATTGAGTGGGAGATCCGCGACGCGCTGATCGGCGATCCTTCTGACCCCGCGTTCGAGCAGAGGGGCGTCGAGTTCCCTGAGGGCTGGTCGCAGAACGCGACCAACATCGTGGCCCAGAAGTACTTCCGCGGCCGGCTCGGCACGCCCGAGCGCGAGTCCTCGGTCAAGCAGATGATCGGCCGGGTGGCCGGCACGATCGCGGCCTGGGGCCGCTCCGGGGGCTACTTCGCCAGGGAGGATGACGCCTCGGCCTTCGAGGACGAGCTGACCCACATCCTGCTCCACCAGATGGCGGCCTTCAACTCGCCGGTCTGGTTCAACGTGGGGTTCGAGGAGAGCCCTCAATCCTCGGCGTGCTTCATCTTGAGCGTCGACGACACGATGGAGTCGATCCTCGACTGGAACACCAAGGAGGGGATGATCTTCCGCGGTGGCTCCGGGTCGGGGATCAACCTGTCGAAGATCCGCTCGTCTAAGGAGCAGCTCTCCAAAGGCGGCCTCGCCTCCGGGCCAGTCTCCTTCATGCGCGGCGCCGACGCCTGGGCCGGCACGATCAAGTCCGGCGGCAAGACCCGCCGCGCGGCCAAGATGGTGGTGCTCGACGTCGACCACCCCGACGTCCTCGATTTCATTTGGTGCAAGGCGCGCGAGGAGGAGAAGGCGGCCGCCCTGCGCGACGCCGGCTTCGATATGCGCCTCGACTCCGAGAGCTTCGCCTCGATCCAGTACCAGAACGCCAACAACTCGGTCCGGGTCTCGGACGAGTTCATGGACCGGGCCGAGCGCGACGAGGACTGGGAGCTCACGGCGCGACTCGACGGCTCGGTGCTGGAGCGCATCCCCGCGCGCGAGCTGCTCTCCCAGATCGCCGAGGCGGCCTGGAAGTGTGCCGACCCGGGCGTCCAGTACGACACCACGATCAACGCCTGGCACACCTGCCCGGTGTCGGGGCGGATCAACGCCTCGAATCCGTGCTTCCCGGCAGACGCGCGAGTGCATACCACTCTCGGGCTGATCTCGTTCGGCGAGCTCTACGAGCGCGCCCGAGAAGGCGAGGAATTCCGCGTCTACACGCACCGCGCAACGGCCGACGAGCCGGGCGAGGGCGTGATTGCCAGCCGACCGCTAGCAGTGATGAAGAACGGCATCAAGCCGATCGTCCGACTGCGCTTCGCCAGCGGTCAGGAGCTCCGCTGCACGCCGAACCACCGGCTTTGGACGCTGAACCGCGGTTACGTGCCCGCTGAAGAGCTGACGCAGGACGACCGAGTTCTCCTAAACGACTCCCCGACCCGCGCCGAGGACGCCCCCTGGGCGCTGCCGGTCAAGGTTGAGGCGCTCACCAAGTCGTTCCACCGCGGAGGAACCGCGACCTACCAGGAGCTTCCGGATGCCTGGAGCGAGGGGCTGGGAGAACTGACCGGACACCTAATCGGCGACGGGGACCTCACCGATGTCCGTACCGAGTGGATCTACGGCGGGGACGACATCGAAGACGGAGTTGCGGACTCCCACGAAGGAATGCTGCGCGAGCTGATCGGCGGAGTCTCGCGCCAGGAGATGGCTAACGGCACGGTGCAGCTCCGAGCCGGCAGCGAGGCCGTTCGCGAGTTCTTCCGTGGGCTCGGCGTCACCTCGGCGCGCGCCCACGACAAGCGGGCCCCCCGCGCGATCTTCACCGCTCCCCTCGAGGTTCAGGCCGCGTTCCTACGAGGGCTGTTCGGTGCCGACGGCTGCGTCGCGCGCATCGAGAGCGGCAAGGCCAACCGCTACGTCGGGCTTGGGAGCCGGAGTCAGGCCCTCCTCAAGGACGTCCAGCGTCTCCTGAACGCGTTCGGCGTTCGTGGTCGCGTCTTCCGAATCACCAAGAACTCCGACACGCCGATTACGTACACGCGCAAGGACGGCTCCAGCGTGGTGTACGACTCGCGGCAGGGCTACGACCTGCGCATCACGGGATCCGACGTCGAGCGGTTCGCCGAGGCGATCGGGTTCTCCACGCCGTCGAAGCAGCAGGCGCTCGAGAGCCCTCTCGGGAGCACGAAGCGGTACGGAACGAATGGCGAGACGAACCTCGTCGCGCGTGAGGACGACGGGCAGGAGGTCGTCTACAACCTCACCGAGCCACTCCACCACTCCTACATCGTTGACGGCTTGGTGGTGGCCAACTGCAGCGAGTACATGCACGTCGACGACTCGGCCTGCAACCTGGCGTCGATCAACCTCCTGAAGTTCCGCCACGAGGACGGCAGCTTCGACGTCGAGGCCTTCGAGCACGTGGTCGACGTGATGATCCTGGCGCAGGAGATCGTCGTCACGCCGTCCTCGTATCCGACCGAGCAGATCGGCCGCAACGCGCGCGACTTCCGCCAGCTCGGCCTTGGCTACGCCAACCTCGGCGCGCTGCTGATGGCCGATGGGCTGCCCTACGACTCGGACGAGGGCCGAACGGCCTGCGGCGCGATCACCGCGCTGATGACGGGTCGCGCATATAGGAAGTCGGCCGAGATCGCCGCCGCGATGGGGCCGTACGCGCGCTTCGCCGAGAACGCGGAGCCGCACCTGCACGTGATGCGCAAGCATCAAGCGGCGGCGTACGAGATCTCAGACGAGCTCTGCCGCGATTCGGGCTTGCTCGCGGCCGCGCGCCGCTCGTGGGACGAGGCCGTGGCCGCCGGCGAGGCGCACGGCTACCGCAACGCCCAGGCCTCGGTGCTCGCCCCCACTGGGACCATAAGTTTTCTGCTCGATTGCGACACCACCGGCATCGAGCCCGACTTCTCACTGGTCAAGTTCAAGGAGCTGGTGGGCGGCGGGCAGATGACGATCGTCAACCGCACGGTCGCGCCGGCGCTGCGCACCCTTGGCTACTCGGAGCCGGAGATCGAGCAGATCGAGGCCTGCCTCGCCGAGAGGGGCACGATCATCGGGGCGCCCGGGCTGCGCGAGGAGCACCTGCCGGTGTTCGACGTCGCGGTGGGCGAGCGAGCCATCTCGCACATGGGCCACATCAAGATGATGGCCGCGGCCCAGCCGTTCATTAGCGGAGCCATTTCGAAGACTGTGAACCTGCCGGAGTCGGCCACGGTCACGGACGTCGCCGATGCCTACCTCCAGGGTTGGAAGCTTGGCCTCAAGGCGCTGGCGATCTACCGCGACGGCTCGAAGACCGCGCAGGCGCTGCGGACCGAGTCAAAGGAGTCCAAGGACGATTCCGCGGAATCGTCGGCGGCCGCTCCCGAGCCCGCGGAGCCCAAGCCGCTGCGCCGCCGGATGCCGCGAGAGCGCCAGTCGATCACCCACAAGTTCTCCATCGCCGGCCACGAGGGGTACATCACGGCGGGCATGTACGAGGACGGCTCGGTCGGGGAGATCTTCCTGACCGACATCGGCAAGGAGGGCTCGACCCTCCGCGGCATGATGAACGCATTCGCGACCTCTATCTCGATCGCGCTCCAGTACGGCGTCCCCCTCGAGACCCTCGTCCGCAAGTTCAGCTACATGCGCTTCGATCCCGAAGGAATCACGACCAACCCGGAGATCCCCTTCGGCAAGTCGATGCCCGACTACATCATGCGCTGGCTGGCCAGCCGCTTCCTGGACGCCGAGATCCAGGAGGAGCTGGGAATCCTGACGCCGGAGGTGCGGGCGCGGAAGGCGTCGCAGGAGGCGCTGATGCACGGCGATGTCCCCCAGGGCGGAGACGGCTCGAGCGACGGCGGCGGTGGAGCGCCCTCACACGGTAACGTCGGCGCCTCCGAGGCAACAGGCTCAGCCCGCGACCCCAAGCCCGCGGCAGCGGCCTTCACAGACGAGCCACCCGTAACGCCGGCGAAGCTCCAGGGCCTCGAGCTAGGCCCGGCCTGCAGCCAGTGCGGCGGAATGATGCAGCGAACCGGCAGCTGCTACACGTGCTCGAGCTGCGGGAACAACACGGGCTGCGGTTAGCAAGCGGCAAGCAAGCCAACGGTACGAGACGGGACGGCGCAACGCGTCCAAGTGGGTTTCGCTTTCACGCGTGGCTGTCGCACAAACAGTGAAGATGCGTTCGGGCGGTCGGCCTGGGGTCTGACCTACGCATAAATTGACCCTGATGTTGGTGTCGTTCGTGGGGACCTGTCGGCTTCGGGCTGGCCGCCGCTGATCGCCCATCGGGTGG
>DATFQM010000030.1:0-9293 GCA_035264265.1 Thermoleophilaceae bacterium | reverse complement strand
TGATGGAGGCGCGACCCGAGTACTTCCTCGAAGCGGACCGGGACAGGACGATCGTTCATCACGTCGCCCAGGGTGAGCTCTTCGGGTTAATGCGATTGATGAAGCCGGTTGCGGCGCTGTTGGCAAGAAGCGAGCGGGCGCGAACACTTGGGTCGTTGAGGCGTTCGCTGGAGTCGGACTAGGCCCCCCAACAGGCTGGCTACCCTCGCCCGTCCCGCGCGGTGAAGCGGCCGAGGTCTCTTCCCTATGGGGCGTTTCGCAGCGAGCCGGCAGGACTGGAGCCCGGAGTAGCCTGGCTTCCGCTTCGCGTTTGAAAGGGCCCTTTCGGATGCCGCGGCATCTCTAACCCTCGCGACCCCTTCGGCCACAAAGGGAGCGCTCGCGCGGTCGTCGCGGGACGGGCCCCCTCGACACGAAAGCGAGTGCGGTCAGCTCTGTGGCGAACTCTCGCTTGCGCGAGAACCAGCAGCCGGTGGGCTTCACCCACCGCTGGGTCAACAGCCACATCACCCGCGGTCCTCCCGGATGAAGGGCGACTATGACGGCGGCGTTCGTCTCTTAGACGAAGCGGTAGCGGCCCCGCAGGCGCAGGCGGGGCGCTGTCACCCTGTGCCGAGATGCGCAGCGCCACCATCGAAATCCGAACGCCCGACGGCCTCGCCGACGCGTACCTGACGCACCCCGACCACGGCGATCGCCATCGCGGCGTGCTGTTGATCATGGACGCGTTCGGGCTTCGCCCGCGCATCGAGGAGATGGCCGACCGGATCGCCGAGGGCGGGTTTGCCGTGCTGGCGCCGAACGTCTTCTACCGTGCGGGGCGGGCACCGGTGCTGCCGTTTCCCGAAATGAGCGAGAAGGACGCTCGTGCCGAGTTCTTTAAGCGGGTGCGCCCGCTGATGGACCAGCTGACCCCGGAGCGGGTGACCGCCGACGGGGCCGCCTACCTGGACGAGCTGGCCAAGGTGGCAGATGAGCCGTTCGCGATCACCGGCTACTGCATGGGCGCACGGCTGGGCTGGCGCATCGCCGCGGCGCATCCCGAGCGGGTGGCGGCACTGGCCGGTTTCCACGCCGGCCGTCTGGTCACTGACGATCCGGACAGCCCCCACCGCTCGACCGGCGCCCTGCGGGCCGAGGTGTACCTCGGCCACGCCGACCAGGATCCGAGCAATACCGCCGAGCAGATCGCCACGCTGGACGCGGCGCTCGACGACGCCGGAGTCGCGCACCGCTCCGAGGTCTACGCAGGCACCGGCCACGGCTACACGATGGCCGACACGCCGGTGTACGACGAGCAAGCCTGCGAGCGCCACTTCGTCGGGCTGTTCGACCTGCTGGACCGCACGCTCGCGCGCTGAGGCTGCGGGGCTCGAGCTATCGCGATCAGACCGTGCCCGGCACGCACGCCGACCGCGTGCTCGCGCCGCACTGTCGGTTCGCGCGAAAAGCGGAAGTCGACGCCAGCAAGGGACAGTGCCGAACCCACGCTTCAAGCACTCTGGCCCGCGCCTCTCTGCCCACCGGGAGTCGCGGGCGGACGGCCCTTGCAGTTACCGCTTGAGGAAGGCCGCCGGCAGCAAGCTCGGCACCTGTTCTGGTTGGAGTGGTGCTCCCCGACGGCCGCGCAGTGACCGCCGCAGCGCCGGCGGGTGCTCGGACAGGCGAAGGGCCCTGAGCGTGCCCTGATGAGCGTCGATTTCCGAGAGGAAGACCGCGCAGCGACGCTCCGAGAGCTCCTCCACCAGGCGGCGAAGGTCCGCGGCCTCCGCCGACGCGGTGGCCTGCTCGTCCGGCAACGCCGCCTCATCGAGCAGCTCGGAACCGGGGTCCTCGACCGGCGTGGTGCGTCGGTTCTCGGCCCGGCGGCGTTCGCAGAGAGCGGCGTGGATCGCGGCGGTAACCAGATAGGTACGCACCTGGCCGGGGTGCATGGCCTCCACGTTGAGCGCCCCCGAGCGGTGCTTCTCCAGCAGCACGGCGTAGGCGTCGTGGTAGAGGGCCTCGCGCTCCGAGGCCCGTATCCAGCCGCAGCGCTGGACGAGCACCTTGAGGACGTACGGCTTGTTCCGCTCGTACGTCGTGGATCCCAATTGGCGGCGCTGCCTTCGCCATCCCCTCCTCCGCCAAGTCCCTCGGCGGCAATGTTCGCCCCCTAAACCGTGCCGAGACAACCGGAGTCTGCTGGCCAACCTCGCAATTTGGGCGCGTCCTAAGCGGGGGACAGTCGGGCGTCGCTTCGCTCGTGCTCGGCGGGGTCGAGCTGCTCCACGCCGACACGTGGGCCTTGCCTGCTGGTGCGACGGAGACTCAAACCGGCGCTATCTTCGCCATCCCCTCTACCGGTCTCGGCGGTCAGCCTCGACGTTCGCCCCTCGAAGCTCGGTCGCTCCGACAGCTCTCGCATGGCCCCTACTCCCTTAGGTAAAGCAAGCCCGCAAGTTGGCCCCCCGGCATTGGCCGCCGCTTGACGGATGCGAGCTACGGAGGTCAGCCGCCAGTGAAATTGGTAGCTCATTGGTAGCTCGCGGGCCTTGGAACCATCCGGGCACCTGGCGGAAAGAGGCCAATTTGCGGGGCTTTTAGAGAGGTGAGCGACGGGACTCGAACCCGCGACCGCCTGGACCACAATTAAGGGCCCCACCCCCGATTTAGCGCAGGAATGCGGCTTTGCGAAGCCTCGAAGACCCCTCGGTTACCCCCGTTACCCGTGGTTTTTGGGGACAGGATCGGGTTCATCCCCAAAACCCGACCGTGGTGTCCGTTCAAGCTTTTCATGGGCGAGAGAAACTCTGGTCCGTTCGCATCTGCGTGCACATCGTGTCGCTCACGGTATGCGAGCGAGAGACGTGGTTCAGGTGTCTGCACGGGGACGCGCTGGGCGAACCGCCCTCCGCGCCTGCCCTCTCACCAGCTGATGAGTTTCCAGATCTCCGGCATCCGGGTGGCCTCGTCGGCACCAACCTCGCTGAAGATCGTGACGGCCCGCTTCAGATGGACCATGGCGTCTCCTTCATGGCCGGCGGCGTGATGTAGGTCGGCGAGGTTGTTCTCGAGCGCCGCCTCCCGGTGGCGGTCGCCATAGACGACGCACAGCGCGAGCGCATGCTCGGTCAACTCGAGCGCCGCCGGGAGCTCACCAGCGTCACGCTTGACGAGCGCCAGGTTGTTCAGCGCCGCCGCCTGCGCCGGAGCGTCGTCCAGCTCCCGCGCCAGCTCGAGGCTGCGCTCCAGCTGCTCGAGCGCTCGCTCCGGCTGGCCTTCGGTTCGGGCTAGCACGCCGAGCATGTTGTGCGCTTGCGCCTGGGCGCGACGGTCGGCCGCAGCTTCTGCAAGCACGAGTGCCTGGCGCGCGAGTGTCGCCGCCCGCTCGGGCTTGCCGGCGTGGTCCAACGTGAGGCCCAGATCAGCCTGGATGCGGGCGCGCAGCCCTCGCTCATCGCCTGGCGCCGCGTCGAGAGCCGCCAGGAAACGTGCCTCGGCGCGCTCCCATTCGCCCCGGCGGTGATGCACGCCGCCGAGCTTGTGCTCGATGGCCGCGAGCGCCACCGGCTCGCACTGGGCGGCGGCGCTCTCGTAGCTGGCGAGCGCGCCGCCGTAGTCGCCGAGCAGCGTACGCAGGTCGCCTATTCGCTCCTGTACGCCGGCGACGTCCGGGTCGTCCAGGGCGAGTGCCGCCTCGAGCTGCTCGAGCGCGTCGGCGTGAGCGTGCAGCGACGCGGCGTGCTCCGCGGCGAGACGGTAGTGCTCGGCCGCGCCCGCGTGATCGCCGGCCAGGCGCAGGTGCTGAGCGACGATGGCCGCGTTGTCGTCGTCTGGCCGCCGCCCCGACAGCGCGGCCGCGACGCGTCCGTGGAGCAGGCGGCGCCGCGCCATGCTCGCCTGCTCGTAGACGCGCGCGCGGAGCTTCTGGTGCGAGAAGTCGTAGTCGGGCTCCGGTCCCGGGACTTCACGCACCAGGCCCTGCCCCACGAGCTCCTCGAGCGCAGCGGCGGTCTCCTCGTCGCTCCGTCCGCTCGCCTGCCGCACGGTGTCGAGATCGAAGGACCGGCCAATGACCGCCGCGGCGCCGAGCACCTGTCGCGCCACGTCGCCCAGTCCGCCGAGTCGCGCGTCTAGAAGATCCCGCACCTCGGGGGGCAGCGTCTCCTCCGCCGGCCCATAGCCCGCGTGCAGAGCCGCTAGGTACTCGGCCACGAACAGAGGCAGACCTTCGCTTTCGAGATACACCCGCTGCTCGAGGTCGGGCGCCGAAGGATGCGGGTGCGCGGCCTGCACGAGCGTCGCGACCTCGTCCTCGTCGAGCCGAGCGGGGCTCACGATCGTCCCCCGTCCGTCGCGCGACAGGTCCACCGCCAGCCGACGTAGCCGGTGGCCGGGCGGGACTCCCTCGCTGCGCCAGCCCAGCACCAGCAGCAGCGCTCGGCCCCTCAGCCTGCGGCCTAGGTAGGAGATCGCGTCGAGTGTGGCCTCGTCCGCGGCATGCACGTCGTCGAGGAACACGATGCCCGGCCCGGGGCCCTCGCAGGCCGCGCTGATCACGGAGGCCACGCCCTCCAGCAATCGCACCTGGGCGCCGGGGCCGTCGAGCGGGAGCACATCGGGTAGGTCGCGTCTCAGCCCCGCGAGCTCGGGCAGGAGCAACGAGGCATCGGCCAGGCGCTGGGGGGATAGGACGTCCGGCCAATCGCCGGACTCCGCGACCCCCACGGCCTCGCGTAGCAGCTCGACGACGGGTCCGTACGGAAGCCCGGCCTCGTCGTCGTGGCAGCGTGCGCAGAGCACCACGGCCTCGCGGCGCCGGGCCTGGTTCACCAGCTCGCTCGCCAAGCGGGTCTTTCCGATCCCCGCCTCGCCCTCGATCACGGCCAGGCCCCCATCCGGCTGGGAGGCCGCGTGAGCGGCGAGGAGCGCCGTGAGCTCAGCCTCCCGTCCGACGAGCGGGAGCTCGGGTGGCGCCCCGGGCTTGGCGGCCCTGGGCGCGGCCGCCTGGGCCTTAGCCGTGGGGGGAGGCGCCAGGCCCCCTTCGTTCAGCTGCTCATACAGGGTTGCCGTCTCCTCGACCGGCGCCACCCCGAGCTCCCGGCTCAGCGTCCGGACGCAGGTGCGGTACTGCTCGAGCGCGGCTGCCCGGTCGCCGCTCCAGGCGTACAGGCGAATCAGCTCCCGGTGGGCCGGCTCGTGCAGGGGATCGAGCTCGAGCCAGCGCTGGGCGCGCGGGAGGGCCTGCTCGAAGTCGCCGCGAGCCACCAGCAGCTCCACCAGACGCCGCAGCGCCGAGGCCAGCTCGCGCTCCAGGGCGCTGGCCTCGCCGATCTGCCAGTCGTCGAAGGCTGGGCTACCCCGCGGCGAGAATCCCTCCAGGAGGTCGCCGTTGAAAAGCTCGGCGGCCTGTTCGAGCGCCGCCTCTGAAGCGCCCTCCGCTGTCAGGCTCCGGAAGCGGTCCACGTCGATCTCGAGCTCCGGCCCGCGCGTGAGGGCGATCCGGTCGCGAGTGGCGTCGAGGTGCTGCCCGCCGATCGCCGTGCGCAGGGTGGAGAGTGTCCGTCGGAGGGCGCCGCGGGCGTGCTCGTTGTCGTGGCCAGGCCACAGGAGCTCGGCGAGCGCGTCACGGGAGTGGGGCCGGTCGTCGAGCGCCAGGTAGGCCAGGAGCGCCACGGCCTTGCGGGTGTCGAAGGACACGGGCCGTCCGTCGCGCTCGACGCGTGGCGAACCGAGGAGCGATACGGTGAGCGCCATTCCGCAACGATTATCGCCCTACTTCCGGTTTCGTAACGCTTCTCGGACGCCGGGGGAGGAGGCTGGGCGCGATGGCGAGCTCTGAGTACAGGGTCGAGATCGAGCGGCCCGTGGAGGAGACCGAGAGCCCGGACGGCCCGGTGTCCTTCCGCGGCACTTTCGACCTCGAGGCGAATGCAGCCGGGCTGAAAGAGCGGCTGGAGGGCGGCCGGGTGAAGGCTTGCGCCCGGGCCGGCAGCGGCGAGAATGAAGTGCGATGAGCGGCCCGTCTTCAGCACGCGTTCCCCGAGCGACCCCCCGGCTCGGCTGGTCCGTGTGGGTTCTCTGCGTCGCGCTCGCCGGCTTCACGCTGACGTTAGGGGTACTGAGCGTCGGCATTGAGCCACGCGTGCCGGGGCCGAGCGACACCCCATCCGCGGCCGACGCGGTCGCAGCTGGCGTGTACTTCGTTGCCATCCTGGCGTTCGCGACCGTGGGGGCGTACGTCATCTGGCGACGGCCCGGCAACGAGATGGGCTGGGTCTTCCTCGCGATCGGTGCCGTCGTCTCCGTCCGGGTCGCCGCGGCCCAGTACGCGGAGTACTCGTTGCTGCTTCGGCCGGACTCCCTTCCAAGCGGGGAGGTCGTCCTGTCGCTCGGCGAGGCGGTGTCCACGACGATGTTCGTGCTGCTGGGACTCGCGCTCCTGCTGTTCCCGGACGGGCGGCTGCCCTCACGCCGCTGGCGGAAGGTCCTGTGGATCCTGGGTGCGGCGGCGCTCTTTGGCATGGCCGGCCTGGGCCTGCGGCCGGGGCCCTTCACCGACGCCGAAGAATTCGAGGCATTCTCCAACCCGCTGGGTGTCGGCTCGGACCCGGAGCCGTTCGACGCCCTCGGAGGGCTCGCATGGCTGTTGGTGACGACCGGCGTCCTCTCGTGCGGCATCGCGATGGTTCGCCGCATGCGTCGCGCGCACGGCATCGAGCGCCTGCAGCTCAAGTGGATCGCCTTCGCCGCGTCGATCTTCGCCGCTGCGTTCCTCGTGATCTCGATCACCTTCTTCGCCGGGCTCTCAGGCACGAACGTCGATCTGTTGCGGAACGGCGTTCTCGGGCTCGGGTTCTGCGCGATTCCGATCGCGGCGGGCATCGCGATCCTGCGCTACCGGCTCTACGACATCGACGTCGTGATCAACCGCACGCTGGTCTACGGCGCGCTGACTGCGACGCTCGCGGTCACCTACCTCGGCAGCGTGCTCCTGCTGCAGCTCGCGCTGAGCGGCGTGACCGAAGGCTCGAGTCTGGCGGTTGCGGCATCGACGCTTGCTGTGGCGGCGCTGTTCCGGCCCGCCCGCGCGCGCATCCAGGAGGGCGTCGACCACCGCTTCTTCCGGCGTAAGTACCACGCCCAACAGACGCTCGAGGCGTTCGCAGGGCGGCTGCGCGACGAGGTCGACCTCCGGAAGCTCAACAGCGAGTTGAGCTCCGTCGTGCGCGAGACCCTTCAGCCCGCCCATGTCTCCCTGTGGCTGCGAACGCCGAAGGGGCGACCGTGAGCGCGCACGTCGAGCCCGAGTGGGAGATGGTCACCGTTCTCTTCGTCGACGTCCGCGGCTTCACGAGCTTCGCGGACCGCTCGACCGCTCGCGAGGCGGTCGCTCACCTGAACGAGTTCTTCAGCGTGGTCGTCCCGATTCTCACCGCCCATGGCGGACACGTAAACAAGCTGCTCGGGGACGGGCTGCTCGGCGTATTCGGCGCGCCCGATCCCTGTCCCGAACACGCGGATCGAGCGCTGGCGGCGGCGGAAGAGATGCTGGCCTCCGTGGAGTCCCACTTCGGCGAGCGCTGCCGGATCGGGATCGGGATCAACTCGGGGCTAGTACTGGTCGGGACGATCGGCGGCGGAGATCACGTCGAGTTGGGCGTGATCGGCGATCCGGTGAACGTGGCGGCGCGCGTCCAGGACGCCACCCGCGAACTCGGCGAGCCGCTGCTCCTGACCGATGCCACGCGCTGCCTGCTCGAGGGCGCCGACACCGAGCTGGAGAGCCGCGGAGAGTTGTCCCTGAAGGGCAAGTCGAAGCCGGTCGGGGTGCACGGCTTGAAGTCTCGTAACGCTTCCCGGACGCCGGCCACGTAGAACGGACCCAAGTGGCGGCAATACGCAGATCACTACGAAGCCGGCTCCGCCGGGGCGAGACCGCGACGAGCGCGCCGGCCGTCCCGGCGCGCGAAGCCCTGCCGCTGCCGCCGGGGCAGGCACCCGTGGAGATCGCGCCCAACGACCCGCTGCTGGCCGTCTTCGAGAGTACAAGCGGGGTCGTGGACATCGATGCCCTCGAACTGGACTCGCCGGCCGTACGCGAGTTGAAGGAGTCCGGGGTGAAGCTGGCGGTGCCGCTGGTGAGCCAGGGCGAGTTGATCGGCGTGCTCAACCTCGGCCATCGCCTCTCGGAGCAGGACTACTCCTCCGATGACCGCAAGCTGCTGGAGAACCTGGCCGCGCAGGCGGCGCCGGCCCTGCGAGTCGGCCAGCTCGTCCGCGAGCAAGAAGCAGAGGCGGCCACCAGGCAGCGCTTCGAGCAGGAGCTCGAGGTCGCGCGGCTGATCCAGCAGAACTTCCTGCCCAAGGAGCTGCCCGACCTCCCCGGCTGGCAGATCGCTGCCTACTACCGCCCCGCCAGGGAGGTGGGCGGCGACTTCTACGACGTGATCCCGCTACCCGACGGCCGCGTGGGCTTGGTGGTCGGCGACGTGACCGACAAGGGCGTTCCCGCCGCCCTCGTCATGGCCGCTACCCGCAGCGTGCTACGTGCCTCGGCGCAACGCCTCATCGAGCCCGGCGAGGTGCTCGAGCGGGTGAACGAGCACCTCTGCCCCGACATGCCGGAGAAGATGTTCGTCACCTGCCTTTACGGCGTGCTCAATCCGGAGAGCGGGCACCTGCGCTTCGCGAACGCCGGGCAGGACCTTCCCTACGTAAAGACCGCTGACGGCGTGGTCGAGCTCCGCGCGCGCGGCATGCCGCTTGGGCTGATGCCGGGCATGCCCTACGAAGAGAGGGAAGCCACGCTGGAGCCCGGTGACAGCGTCTTGCTGCACTCCGACGGCGTGGTCGAGGCCCACGACGCCCACCGCGACATGTTCGGCTTCCCCCGCCTCAAGGAGACCGTGGCCGGCGCCCCTGGTGGTCAGCAGCTGATCGATCGCGTCCTTGGGGATCTCGAGGCCTTCACCGGCCCCGGCGCCGAGCAGGAGGACGACATCACCATGGTCACTCTCGAGCGCTCCGCCGGCGCGGGCCACGCGTCCGCCGCCTTCAACGGCCGCGTGCTCGCCGACTTCGAGCTGCCGAGCGCGCCCGGCAACGAGCGCCAGGCGATCGAGCGCGTCGAGAGCGCCATCGCGGACCTCGACCTCGAGGCCTTGCGCGTCGAGCGTCTGAAGACGGCTGTCGCCGAGGCGACCATGAACGCGATGGAGCACGGCAACGAGTACCGCGCCGATCGGCCGGTGTCGATCCGGGTGCTCCTCTCCGCGGACCGCCTGCGCGTGCAGGTCACCGACCAAGGC
>DATFQM010000029.1:0-32028 GCA_035264265.1 Thermoleophilaceae bacterium | reverse complement strand
CTGCAGGCCCTCAACACCGGCCACGACGGCTCGCTCACGACCGTACATGCCAACTCGCCGGCCGACGCCCTCCGCCGCGTGGAGACGCTCGCCCTGATGGCCGGGGTGGGCCTGCCGCACGCCGCCGTGCGTGAGCAGGTGGCCAGCGCCATCGACCTGATCGTCCACCAGGCCCGCCGCGCGGACGGGTCGAGAGCGGTGGAATCGGTCACCGAGGTCGTGCGGGCGGCGGGGAGCACAGGCGTCCGAGAGCTCTACGCGCGAGGGGCCCCCCTTCGGCCCCCGCGCGACGGTCCGCTCGCCGGCCGGCTGGAGCGCATCCGCCGGGAGGGGCCGTGACGCTCGCTTCGGCGCTGGCGTTCGCGGCGGGCGGCCTGGGTGCTCTGGCCCTGACGGAAGCCTCCCGCTCGTTGGGACGCCTGCTGCCCGGGGCAGCGGGGCGGCTCGCGCGGCTCGTGGAAGGGGTTGTGCGGCTCGGCCGCGAAGGACGCGACCCGGGGGCGGCCGAGCGGCGAAAGCTGCTGCTCGCCGGCTCGGCGGCTGGCCTGGGCCTGGGGACGCTGCTGGGCGGACCACCCGCGGGGGCCGCTCTCGCGGCGGCCGGCCCCGCGGCGCTGTCCCGCCTGCTGCGAGCCCGGCGCGACCGCTACCGCGCCGCGGTCCAGGTCGGGGTACCAGGCGCGGCGGAGGCGATCGCGGATGCGTTGGGCGGCGGCCAGTCGTTGCGTGGAGCGCTGATGGAGGCCGCACGCTCCACGGGCGGCGCGGCCGGGCACGAGCTGCAGCGCCTCGCGGCCGAGCTCGCCACCGGAGCGAGGACGGACGATGCGCTCGAGGCCATGCGACGCCGGTCGCCCTCCGGCGCCGTCGACACGCTCGTCGCCGCATGCCTCGTGCAGAGGCGCGCTGGAGGCGACTTGGCTCAGCTGCTCCGAGACTGCGCGCGCACCCTCGAGGAGCAACACCGTCTCCAGCGAGAGGTAAGCGCGGCCACGGCGCAGGCGCGCTTCACCGGTCTGCTCGTCGTCTCGTTGCCGCTCGGCGGTGCCGTGCTCGCGGAGCTGGCAAGCCCGGGCTACCTGGCGAGCCTGTGGAGCTCCTTCCTGACCGCGTGGCTCGTGGGGGTCGCGCTCGTGTTGCAGCTGGCGGCCGCGCTGCTCATCAGGCGCGTGGCCAGGGTCCGCTGGTGACTCCGGTCGTCGCGCTTGCCTTCCTGGCCGGGGCGCTCGGGGCGCTCGGGCTTGCGGTCCTCGCATCCACCGTGCCCCGCGCCGGTGGGGGCCCCCGCGGCCACGGGAGCGATCTGCGGCTCATGCGCCTCCTGCGCCTGCTGGCGGCCGCGGGCGCCCGGCTGCGGACGCCGCTGGCGGCGGCGCCGACCGACCTCGAGGGCCGGCTCGCGGCGGCCGGCCGGCCCGGTGGCCTCGACGCCCGAGAGCTGATGGCGGCCAAAACGGCGGCAGGGCTCGCTGGCGGCGGCCTGGGGCTGGCCCTGTCCTCGGGCGCGCCCGGTCGTCTCGGAATCCTGGTACTGCTCGGGGCGCCAGTCGCGGGCTTCCTGGCTCCAGACCTGTGGCTCGCCAGGCTCGCCGCCGGGCGGGCGAGGCGGGTCAGGCGGGAGTTGCCCCTGCTGCTCGATCTGCTGCGCGTCCAGACGCAGGCGGGCGCGTCACTCCCGGCGGCGCTAGGCGAACTCGGAGAGCGGGCGGCCGGACCGCTGGCGGCCGAGTGGGCCGCCGTGGCGCGGGAAGCCGCGCTCGGCGTGCCGCTCGGCCGGGCGCTTCGGGCGATGGAGTCGCGCCTGCCGCTGCCGGAGATCAGGACGCTCGTGGCCGCCCTCGAGCGCTCGCGCCGCCACGGCGTGCCGCTCGGCGACACGCTTGCCGCCCAGGCCCGCGAGGCGCGCTTCGCGCTCGCGCGGCGGGTGCGGGAGGAGGCCGCCAGGGCCGGACCCAAGATCCAGCTTGTGGTGGCGCTCCTCCTGGTGCCGTCCGTGTTGCTCCTCGTGGCGGCGGCGCTTGCGGCCGCGCTGCTCCGCCACGGCAACACGGCCCTGCCCATCTGAGCGCAACCGTCTATCCCGGTCGGGTGGTCCCAACCGCAAGCGATCTTGCAGGCGGTGGGCGGGAACGGCGGCCTGGCCACTGCGCCCACTCCCGCTCCTTCGCTCTGGACCGCGGATCGGGGAGCCCCGCGGGGGGATTAGGGACAGCATCGGACAGAAGGTGGGGAAAAGTGTTGCTAAGTGGGAGAAAGTGGGGTAGGGTAGGACCTCAGCAACTGGACCGGAGTGGCGGGGCTCCTCCCACTCCGCCACTTCGGTCCGAACTCTTGAGCGCGAGGGAACTTGGCATTCCGCGGGCACTACGAACACTCGCTGGACGCGAAGAACCGGCTCAGCGTTCCCGCCAGGTTCCGGGCAGCATTCTCTTCCGGAGTTGTTCTGGCAAAGGATCCGGAGCCGTGCGTGGGGATCTGGCCGACCGAGACTCACGAAGCGATCATCGAGCGGGCCCTGAGCGGGCTGAACCCGATGGGCTCGCGCGCCCGGAGGCTGTCGCGCTTCCACCAGGCGAACTCCTTCGACGCGGACCTCGACGCGGCCGGACGCGTGACGCTTCCCCCGCCGCTCCTGGCCCACGCCGGAGTCGAGAAGGAGGTCGTCGTGGCAGGCGTGGGCGATCACCTGGAGGTCTGGGGCAGGGAGCGCTGGAGCTCCCAGCAGGATGCGCTCGACGCCGACATCGAGGAGGTGACGGAGCAGCTTGGCGATCCTTCTTGACATGAACAGCTCCCACGTCCCCGTGCTCGCGGGCGAATTGCTGGATTTGACGGCGCCTGCACCCGGGGAGGTCGCCATCGACTGCACGTTCGGCGCCGGCGGCCACGCGCGACTGCTGGCCCAGCGCCTCGGCGCAGGCGGGACGCTCGTCTGCGTCGATCGCGACCCCACCGCCGAGCAGCGCTTCGAGGAGTTCTCGGCCTCGGCGGTGTGCGAGACGCGCTTCCTGCGCATGGACTTCGTCGATGCGCTTCGGCAGCTCGGGAGGGAGCAGCTGGAAGCCGACCTGGTGCTGTTCGACCTCGGCGTCTCCTCCATGCAGGTAGACGCTCGGGAGCGGGGGTTCTCCTACGCGTACGACGCTCCGCTCGACATGCGCATGGATCCGAGCAACCGACCGGACGCGAGCGAGCTCGTCAACACGCTAGACGAGCGGCACCTGACACAGGTCCTGCGCCGCTTCGGCGAGGAGCCGAACGCGCGGCAGATCGCCCGCGAGATCGTGAGACGCCGCCGGCGAGCGCCGTTCGAGACGACCGGTGAGCTCGTCGAGGCGATCGAGGCGGCCATCCCAGCCGCGGTGCGCCGGCGGTTCGGCGGCGGCCACCCGGCCAAGCGCGTGTTCCAGGCCATCCGAATCGTCGTCAACAACGAGCTCGACGACCTCGATCTCGCGCTACCTGAGGCATGGAAGCTCCTACGTCCGGACGGCCGCCTGGCCGCGATTTCCTTCCACTCGCTCGAGGACCGCCGGGTCAAGCGCTTCCTGGCCGACCGCGCCCAGGGCTGCATCTGCCCGCCGGACTTCCCGGTGTGTGTGTGCGGCCGGACGCCCGAGGCGGAGCTCCTGACGCGGCGCGCCGTGATGCCCACTCCCGGCGAGGTCGCGGATAACCCGCGCGCCCGCTCGGGGCGTCTTCGTGCCGCACGCAAGCTCACGGACGGGACGGAGAAGGTCTGAGGTGGACCTTCCCCGGCCGGCGCGCCCCGTGGTGACCGCCACCGCACGCTCGGCGTCGGGCCGGGGTGCGCGGTCCGCCCCTTCCCGGCGGCGTCCGGCCGGGCGCAACCTGCCGCGTCGCCTCTCCGGTCCCGGGTCGGGCGGCGGTGCCGCCGTTGCCCTTCCCGGCCGCGTCCTGCGCGCTCCGTTGGCCCGGGCGGCCCGCGCGCGCGCGGGCGGTGTTCTCGACGCCCTGCTCCAGGGCCCGGGCTGGATCGCCCTGATCGCGGTGCTGCTGGTGGGGATCGTGTTCTTCAACGTGGACCTGCTCGAGCTGAACCGCGACATTGCGCACACCGCTGACAGGGCGGCGCGGGTGAAGCGGGACAACGCTCGGCTGCGCCTCCAGCTCGCCCGGCTGGCGTCGACGGAGCGGATCCAGCGCGTCGCGGCCGGCCGCGGTCTCGAGCTTCCGGCCCCGGGCGAGGTCCGCTATGTGCGTATCCACCCGGGAGCGGACGCGCGCACGGCGGCCGCTCGCATCGTCGCGCCTCACTCGGCGGCGGCCGCGCCCGTCTCGAGCGGGACTCCGGCGCCTGGGCCGGCCGACGCCCCCGGTTCCCCGACCACGCCGGGCCCCTCGGCGCCCGCCGGCGGCACGCAGAGCGCTCCCGCCCCCACCCCTCCGAGCTCGCCGCCCACGGGGGCCTCGCCCGGACAGGGGGGTTCGCCCGGTTCCGGTGCGCCTGGCTCCCCCACGGGCGGCGCGGCTCCGGCGCCTGCTCCCCCCACGGCTCCGGCGCCCACGGGGCCTCGTGCTCCGGGCGGATAGGCAGTGCGCCTGGTCGAGCGCCGAATCGGGCTGCTGTTTGCGCTCTTCCTTGTGCTCCTCGCGGCCGCCACCCTGCGCGCCAGCTGGCTCGGGACGGTGAGGGCCGGATCGCTCAAGAAGCGCGCGCTCACCCAGCAGGTTGAGCAGCTCGACGTGCCGGCGCGGCGCGGCACCATCAGCGACCGGCACGGCATGGAGCTCGCCGTCTCGGAGGACGCGGCCACGGTGTTCGCCAATCCGTTCCTGATCAAGAACCCGGCGCGGGCCAGCGCGAGGCTCGCGCCGCTGCTCCACCTGCCGAGGAGCGTCCTGCTCGAGAAGCTCAGCGATCGCCGCAAGGGCTTCGTCTACCTCCGTCGACAAATGGAGGCCGGCGCCGGAGACCGGGTCGAGAAGCTGAAAATCGAAGGCATCGGGATGGTGCTGGAGCCGAGACGCACCTATCCGCAGGGAGCGCTCGCCTCGCAGGTGATCGGCTCGGTAGGCACCGACGGGTATGGGCTGTCCGGCCTCGAGCAGTCGCGGAATTCGACGCTGCGGGGTGAGAACGGCAGGCGGCGCCTCGTCAAGGACGCATTCGGCGAACCGGTGAGCATGGTCGAAGTCCAGCGGGCGAGGGCCGGCCACGACATGCGCCTGACTCTCGACGCCGCGCTCCAGGGGCGCGCCGAGGCCGTGCTGTCGGAGATCGGCCGCACCAACCGGCCCCGCGGCGCCACCGCCCTCGTGATGGACCCCCGCACCGGCGAGCTGCTCGCGCTCGCCAACTGGCCGCGCGTCGATGCCAACGACGTAGGGGGGGCGCCCGCCTACGCCAGGCAGGACAGGGCCGTCGCGGCGAGCTACGAGCCAGGCTCGACCTTCAAGGCGTTCACGGCCTCCGGGGCGCTGGCGGAGCGGCTGATCACCCCGGGCACCGCCTTCGACCTGCCGCCCAGCATCCGCGTTGCGGACCGGGTGATTGGCGAGGCCCATGGGCGCGGCTCTCTCCGGCTCACGGTGGCGAACATCCTGGCCCAGTCGTCGAACGTCGGCTCGGTGATGATCGGGCTCAAGCTCGGGGCGCGTCGCTTCGATCGCTGGGTGCGTCGCTTCGGCTTCGGGCGCCCCACCGGGATCGATCTTCCGGGGGAGGCGCCCGGGATCGTCTTGCCGCTCGGGGACTACTCGGGCTCGTCGATGGGCAACATGCCGATCGGCCAGGGGCTCGCCGTCACTCCCATCCAGATGGCGCAGGCCTACAGCGCCATCGCGCGGGACGGCGTGATGCGCACCCCTTACGTGCTCGGGGGCGACCGCAGGCCGGGCAAGCGTGTCCTGCCCCGCAAGGTGGCGCGACAGGTATCGCGGATGCTCGAGGGCGTGCTCGGTCCGGGCGGGACGGCGACCGAGGCCAGGGTCCCTGGCTACCGGCTTGCCGGCAAGACCGGCACAGCGGAGAAGCCCGACGGGCACGGCGGCTACTCGAAGACGAAGTTCGTCGCATCCTTCATCGGTTACGCGCCGGCCCGCGACCCGCGACTGCTGATCGCGGTGATGGTGGACGAGCCCAAGGGGCAGATCTACGGCGGCGTGGTCGCCGCCCCCGCCTTCGAGAAGATCATGGCGTTCGCCCTGCCGTACTTGCGCATACCGCCCGGATGAGGCGCCGGCGAAGCCGGCTCGGTCTCAGGCGTCCGGAAGGAACCGGTGTCATCGGACCCGCAAACAGGAATCCCGAGTGGCTATCCTGCGTTCTCCCATGACCCTGCGTGAGTTGATGGGGAATGGGGCGCCTGAGGTGCAGCTCTCGGGGCTTGCCTATACCAGCACGAGCGTCACCCCGGGGGCGCTCTTTTTTTGCGTGCCCGGCTTCAGGGCGGACGGCCACGACTTCGCGCCAGATGCGGTCGGGCGCGGGGCTGCAGCCCTGGTCTGCGAGCGGCCGCTCGGCCTCGGCGTACCGGAGGTCGTCGTGGACGACGTCCGCGCCGCGATGGGGCCGGCCGCCGCTCGCTTCTTCGGCGACCCCACGGCCGAGCTGCAGGTCGTGGGCATCACCGGCACGAACGGCAAGACCACGACCGCGTTCCTGGTCCGGCACCTGCTCGAAGCCGCCGGGGTCCAGTGCGGCCTCCTAGGGACCGTCAAGCGCGTCGTCGGCGGCGTGGAGGAGCAGGTCGAGCGGACCACGCCGGAGGCCATCGACCTGCAGGCCACGTTCAGGCGCATGCTCGACGGCGGCGACCGCGCCTGTGCGATGGAGGTCTCCTCGCACGCACTCGAGCTGGGGCGGGCATCCGGCATCCGCTTCGCCTGCCGGGTCTTCACGAACCTGACGCAGGACCACCTCGACTTCCACGAGACGATGGAGGCCTACTTCGGCGCCAAGCGGCGGCTGTTCGAGGAGCCGGGGGTATCGATCCTCAACGTCGACGACGACTCCGGGCGGCGGCTGGCGGAGGAGGTCGAGGACCCCGTGACCTTCGGGATCGAGCGCGAGGCGACCTACCGGGCGCGGGACATCGGCTTCGACGTGAACGGCTCGAGCTTCACCTGCGAGATGCCCGACGGGTCGCTCGTGCTCAGGTGCCCTCTGCCTGGGCTCTTCAACGTCCAGAACGCCCTCGCCGCGCTGGCGGCGGTGCGGTCGCTCGGCGTCGATGCGAGCGTCGTGCCCGCCGCCCTCGCCGGCTTCGGCCGTGTGCCGGGGCGCTTCGAGCCCGTGGACGAGGGACAGGCCTTCGGAGTCCTCGTCGACTACGCGCACACCCCCGACTCCTTGGAGAACGTCCTGCGGGCGGCGCGCGAGCTCGCGCGGGGCAGGCTTCATGTCGTGTTCGGCGCCGGCGGCGATCGGGATCGCGGCAAGCGCCCGCTGATGGGCGCGGTCGCCCGGCGGATCGCGGACCGCGTGGTCGTCACCTCCGACAACCCGCGCAGCGAGGATCCGGAGGCAATCGTCGACCAGATCATGGAAGGCGCCGGGGCGGAGGCGCGGCGCGAGGTGGACAGGCGGCGGGCGATCGGACTGGCGATCGA
This sequence comes from Thermoleophilaceae bacterium, assembly GCA_035264265.1. GTDB lineage: Bacteria > Actinomycetota > Thermoleophilia > Solirubrobacterales > Thermoleophilaceae > DASXBA01. The sequence continues at coordinate 24,453 of DATFQM010000029.1, read as the reverse complement.
GAGCGCCGAGCCGGGCGACGTGGTCGTGATCGCCGGCAAGGGACACGAGCAGGGCCAGGAGTTCGAGGCGGGTCGCAAGGAGCCCTTCGACGACGTCACAGTGGCGCGCGAAGCGCTGCGGGCGAGGCTCGGGGCGCGAGCGTGATCGATCGCCCCGCCAGCTGGCTCGCGGAGGCCGCGGGGGCGCGGCTCGCCAGGGGCGACCCGGCGGCGCCCGGCCCCGAGCGGGCCGTGGTCGACTCGCGCGAGGCCGGGCCGGGGGACCTGTTCGTGGGGCTGCGCGGGGAACACGCCGACGGAGGGGAGTTCGCGGGCGCGGCGCTCGCCGCGGGCGCGTGGGGCGTGCTCGTGGGACCGGAGCACGCCGCGCTCGACACAGATCGCCCCCTGCTCGTGGCGGACGAGCCGCTCAGCGCGCTTCAGAGGCTGGCGCGAGAATGGCGGCGGCAGCTCGGCTGCAAGGTCTTGGGGATCACCGGGTCCACGGGCAAGACCTCGACCAAGGACATCCTGGCCGCGCTGCTCCTCCGGACGCTGCGCACCCACGCCAACCGGGAGAACCTCAACACCGAGGTCGGGCTGCCCCTCTCGGTGCTGGAGGCGCCCGCCGGCGCCCAGGCGCTCGTGCTCGAGATGGCGATGCGTGGCCAGGGGCAGATCGCCGAGCTGACGGCGATCGCGGAGCCCGACGTGGGCGTGATCGTGAACGTCGGGCCGGTGCACCTGGAGCTGCTCGGCACCGTCGAGCGCGTGGCAGCCGCGAAGGCGGAGCTGATTCGGGACCTTCCCCCCGGGGCCGCCTGCGTCGTCCCCGCCAGCGAGCCGCTGCTCGAGGCACACCTGCGCGAGGACCTCGACACCTGGACGTTCGGCCCGGGGGGACAGGCGATGTTGCTGTCGTTCGACGAGGGAAGGGCCGAGATAGAGGCCCGCGGCGAGCGGCACGCGCTCGAGCTCGGCTACTCGGAGCCGCACAACCTGCTCAACACCCTCGCGGCGGTTGCCGCGGCGCGAGCCATCGGCATGCATCCTCAGGGCCGGGTCGACGTGCGGTTCTCTTCGATGCGGGGCCAGGTGGTGGAGCTCCCCGGAGGCGTGGCGGTCGTGAACGACTGCTACAACGCCAACCCCATGTCGATGCGCGCGGCGCTCGAGCACCTCGCGGACAGCCCAGCCGAGCGCCGGATCGCGGTGCTGGGCACGATGGCCGAGCTCGGCGAGGGGGCTTCCCGCTACCACCGCGAGATCGGGCTCAGAGCGGGCGAGCTTGGAATCGACCTGCTCGTGACCGTCGGGGACCAGGCGCTCGGCTACGCGGAGGGCTTCGACGGCGAGACCCACGCCGTGGCCAGCCCCGAGGAGGCCGGCACCCTCCTGGAGGAGCTGGCGCTGCCCGGTGACAGGGTCCTGGTAAAGGGCTCGCGCTCGGTGGGCCTGGAGCGGGTACTCGCCTAGATGACCGATCCCCGACCCCCCCGTTCGCGCGCGGGCCAGGTATCGGCCGTCTAGATGGGGGCCATCCTGATCGGCGGCATGGCCGCCCTGCTCATCTGCATCTTCCTCGGGCCGAAGTTCATAGACCTGCTGCGCGAGCGCGAGTTCGGCCAGCAGATCCGCGAGGAGGGGCCCGAAGGCCACCATGGGAAGGCCGGCACTCCCACCATGGGCGGGCTGGTCCTGTTCCTGTCGGTCTCGGTCCCGTTCCTGATCCTGAGCGACTACCGGGCCGCCAGCCTGGCCGTGTTCGGGACGGCGCTGGCCAGCGCCGGCCTCGGGTTCGCCGACGACTGGGTGAAGCTCCAGAAGCGGCGCTCGCTCGGGATCTCCGGCCGCAGCAAGCTCATCGCGCAGGCGCTCATGGCGGTCGGGCTCTGGCTCTTCGTCACCAAGTACGTGGGCCTCGAGGACACGCTGCGCCTGCGGATCGTGGACGCATCGATCGACCTCGGGGTCGCCTACCCGCTGCTGATCTTCCTGGTGCTCGCGGGAGCCACGAACGGCGTGAACCTCACCGACGGGCTCGACGGCCTGGCGGCCGGCTGCTGTGCGATCGTGCTGCTCGCCTTCACCGCGATGACCTTCATCACCCAGGGCCAGAAGGACCTCGCGCTCCTGTCCGCCTGCCTGGTCGGCGCCTGCGTGGGCTTCCTCTGGTTCAACTCGTTCCCGGCGGCCGTGTTCATGGGGGACACCGGCTCCCTCGGGCTGGGCGGCGCGATCGCCGCGCTCGCGGTACTCACCAAGACGGAGGTCCTGCTCCTGATCATCGGCGGGATCTTCGTGATCGAGGCGCTGTCGGTGGCGGTGCAGGTCCTCGCCTTCCAGCGCTTCCGCAAGCGGGTCTTCCTCATGGCCCCGATCCATCACCACTTCGAGCTCTTGGCCTGGTCCGAGACGAAGATCATCCTGCGCTTCTGGATCGTCGCGGCCGTCTGCTCGGCGATCGGCTTCACGCTGTACCAGCAGTCGATCACATGACCGGGCGGTGCCCACCGCGTATCCAGTGAGCGCCGCCCGGCCCTCCCTACCGGAGGGGCCCTACCTCGTGGTGGGCCTGGCGCGCTCGGGCGCGGCGGCGGCGCGGATGCTGCTCGAGCGGGGTGAGGTGATCGGCTGCGACAGCGGCAGGCCCGAGCCCCCCGAGGGCATCGAGTCGCGCCTGGAGAGCGACGGCCTCGAGCTGCTCGACCGCGCCAGCACGCTCGTGAAGAGCCCCGGAGTCCCGCGGGAGGCGCCGGTGGTGGCCGCCGCCCTCGAGCGCGGGCTTCCGGTCTACGGCGAGCTCGAGCTGTCCTGGCGGCTCCTGCCGAATCGCTTCCTAGCGGTGACCGGGACCAACGGCAAGACCACGACGGTCGAGCTGCTGGGCGCGGTGCATCGGGCGGCCGGGGTTCCGGTGGCGGTGGCGGGCAACGTCGGCACGCCGCTGGCCTCGCTGGTCGGGGAGGTCGATCGGAACGCGGTGGTGGTGTGCGAAGTGTCGAGCTTCCAGCTCGAGGACGCCGACGAGTTCGCGCCCGAGTGCGCCTTGCTACTGAACCTGGCCGAGGACCACCTCGATCGCCACGGCAGCTTTGAGGCCTACCGCGAGGCGAAGCTGCGGCTGTTCGCCCGGCAGCGGCCCGAGGACGTGGCGGTGGCGCCGCTCGGCCTCGCCGCGCCCGCTCCCGCGCGGGGGGTGAGCTTCGGCGGCGCCGGCGCCGACCTGGCGCTCGAGGGGGACCAGCTCCTCTGGAAGGGGACCCACCTGCTCCGCGCGGGCGAGGTGGGGCTGCGCGGCGCCCACAACCTCGAGAACGCGATGGGGGCGGCAGCCGCCGCGCTCGCCAGCGGGATCGACGCCGGGCCGGTGCGGGAGGCGCTGCGCGGCTTCCACGGAGTTCCGCACCGCCTGGAGGAGGTAGGGACCGTGGACGGCGTCCTCTACGTGAACGACTCGAAGGCCACGAACGTGACCTCCGCCGCCAGAGGCATCGAGGCGTTCGAGGGCGGCGTGCACGCCATCCTCGGCGGCAGCCCCAAGGGCGGCGGCTTCGCGGGGCTCCGCGACGCCGTGGCGGCACGCTGCGTGGCCTGCTACCTCATCGGGCAGGCGGCCGACCGGCTCGCGACGGACCTCGAGGGCACGGTCCCGCTACGCCGCTGCGGCGACCTCGAGACGGCGGTGCGCGAGGCGTCCGCTGCCGCCGACGCCGGCGAGGTGGTGCTGCTCTCGCCCGCGTGTGCGAGCTACGACCAGTACCGGGACTACGAGCAACGGGGAGACCACTTCCGCTCGCTGACCCCCCGGGCATGAATCCCGGGTCTTGTGTCGAAGACGGTCCGGATGGCCGCCCGCGGGACTCGGCGCAAGCGCCCGATGGAGTACTCGATGCTTTACACGGCGACGCTCTGCATGCTCGCCGCGGGAGCCGTGATGGTCTACTCGGCGAGCTCCGCCGAGTCGCTGCTCCAGGGTCCCGGCGACCCGTCCTATTACCTCAAGCGCTACGTCGCCTGCGGGCTCATCGGGCTCGTGGTGCTGCACGCGCTCTCGCGTCACGGGCTCGCCGCGGTGCGGGCGGCGACGCCGGTGCTGCTGCTCGCGTCGTTCGCGCTGACCCTCGCCGTGATGCTGCCGGGCGCCGGGGTCACCGCGAACGGGGCCACCCGCTGGCTGGCCGCCGGCCCGCTCCAGTTCCAGCCCTCGGAGCTGCTCAAGCTGTCCCTGGTCCTCTACGCGGCGCAGCTGCTGGCCGCCCGCCCGGACAGCACGAGGACCATAGGCGGACTGGCCAAGCCACTGCTGCTTGTCGTCGGCGCGGCGTGCGCGTTGCTCATGACCCAACCGGACATGGGCACGACGCTCGTGATCTGCTTCGCGATCTTCTCCCTGCTGCTGGCGGCGGGCACGCCGGTGCGCCACCTGGCACTGATATTCGGGACATTGGCGTTCCTTGCGCTGGTGGTCGCGCTCCTGGAGCCGTACCGCCGGGCGCGGCTGACCTCGTTCGTGGACCCGTTCTCGGACGCGGGCGGCGCCGGCTTCCAGGGGGTGCAGGCCCTGACGGCCGTCGGCTCGGGCGGCCTGTTTGGAGTCGGGCTCGGCGAATCGGTGCAGAAGATCTTCTACCTGCCGGAGGCCCACACGGACATGATCCTGGCGATCATCGGCGAGGAGCTCGGGTTGTTCGGCCTCCTCGGCGTGATCAGCCTCTACGGCATGCTCGGCTATGCCGGGATGAGAACGGCCCAGCTTGCCCGCGACCGCTACTCGAAGCTCCTGGCGGCCGGCATCACCTCGCTGGTCCTCGCGCAGGCCTCCCTCAACTTCTTCGCCGTCCTTGGGATGGCCCCGCTCACGGGGGTCCCGCTCCCCTTCATCTCCTACGGGAGCACGAACCTGATCGTGATGATGGGCGGCATGGGCCTGCTGCTGAACGTCGCCGCCAGCGGCGGCAGGCCGGCGCGCTCCCGGCCGCGGCTGAGGGCGATCGAGGGGGGACGCGGTGGCGAAGGTCGTGATCGCCGCCGGCGGCACGGCGGGTCACGTCGTGCCGGCGCTCGCGGTCGCTGAGGCGCTGCGAGCGCTGGACGCCGAGGTCGAGTTCGTGGGCGGCGAGCGGGCCGAGGCGGAGCTCGTGCCGCGGGCCGGCTACCGCTTCCACGCGTTGCGGGTGGTCGGCCTCGAACGCCGCAGCCCCCTGAAAGCCGCCCGGGCAATCGCGCTGGCCGTCGCCGCCGCCACCCGGGCGCGCCGGCTGCTGCGCCGGCTCGAAGCGGACGTGGTGTTGGCGGGCGGCGGCTACGTGGCCGGCCCGGTCGGGCTCGCGGCCGGCTCGCTGCGGTTGCCGCTGGCGCTCACCGAGGCAGACAGTCACCTCGGCTTCGCCAACCGGGTACTGGCGCCGCTGGCCCGGCGCGTGTTCCTCGCGTTTCCGTTGGCCGGCCGCGAAGGGGGCAAGTACGTGGTCACCGGCAGGCCGGTGCCGGCGGAGACCGGTCGGGTGGACCGCGAGCGAGCGCGGGCGCGGTTCGGCATCCCGCCCGCCGAGCCCTGCGTGCTGATCTTCGGGGGCTCGCTCGGCGCGCGGAAGCTGAACGAGGCCGCGATCGAGGCGTTCGGGGAGGCCGCGATCGAGGCGTTCGGGGAGGCCGCGGTCGAGGCGTTCGGGGAGGTCTCGCCCTGCGCCGTGTTGCACGTCGCCGGCCACCGCGACCACGACGACCTGCAGCGCCGGCTCGACGAGCTGGGCGCGCCCCAGCACTACCGCCTCCACGCGTACATACAGCCCTTCGCCGAGGCCCTCGCCGCGGCGGACCTGGTGGTGGCCAGGGCGGGTGGCTCGGTGCTGGAGCTCGCGGCCGCCGGGCTGCCGGCGATCCTGGTGCCATATCCGCACGCCACGGCCGATCACCAGGCGTCCAACGCCCGCTACATGGAGCGGGCCGGAGCCGCCGCGGTGGTGCCCGATCGCGAGTTGGACGGAGCGCGGCTCGCCCGCGAGGTGGGGGTGCTGTTGGGCTCGCCCGAGCGCCTGGCCGAGATGGCGAAGGCCGCACGGGACATCGCACGTCCGGACGCGGCCGAGCGGATCGCCGGGGAGACCCTTCGCCTGCTGGGGGGCTGACCCATGTCCCGCGCCGGCTTCCCGGATGACGCCTACCCACCCGTCCGGCTGACGCCGCGCCGGGGCAGAGGCAGAGCGCCACGGCCCCACCCGGCAACCGGCGCAGCGCCTATGGTCAACCCGCCATGAGCGAGGGAGCGAAGCAACCGACGGCCACCACGAAAAGCCCGGTGTTCCAGGGCCGCAGGCTGCATTTCATCGGCATCGGTGGCGCCGGGATGAGCGGGCTGGCGCTCGTGGCCCGGGCGCTGGGCGCGGAGGTGAGCGGCTCGGATCAAGCCGACTCCCCCTACTGCAAGCGTCTGCGGGCCGCCGCGATAGAGCCCGTCATCGGGCACCACGCCGCGAACGTTCCCGAGGGGGCCGAGGTGGTGTTGTCGACCGCGATACCAGCCGACAACCCCGAGCTGCTGGCCGCCCAGGAGGCAGGCGCGCGCATCCTCCACCGCGGCGACCTGCTCGGCGAGGTCTCGCAGCTGAAGAGGGCGATCGCGATCGGGGGCACCCACGGCAAGACAACCACGGCCTCCATGGCGACGCACGTCCTGCGCGAGTGCGGCCGGGACCCCGGCTTCCTGATCGGCGGCGAGCTGCGCTCCGCCGGCACGAACGCCGGCTGGGGCGCCGGCGAGTGGGTGGTCGTGGAGGCCGACGAGTCGGACCGCTCATTCCTCAAGCTGGCGCGAGAGGTGGCCGTAGTCACCAACGTCGAGCTCGACCACCACGCCACCTACCGCTCCCTGGGTGAGCTCGAGGATGCCTTCGACGAGTTCGCCTGCTCCGCGAAGGTCCGTGTCGTGGGCCCCGGTGTGGAGCTCCCGCGCGCCCTGGATGCCGTGCGCTTCGGCATCGGCGAGGGCGACCTTTACGCCGAGAAGCTCGAGCTGCTGCCGCTGGGATCGCGATTCGCTATCGACGGGGCCGCGGTCGAGCTCGCGGTGCCGGGCGCCCACAACGTGCTCAATGCCCTCGCGGCCGTGGCGGCCTGCCGCCCCGCGGGTGTCGAGCCGGGGGAGGCAGCGGCCGCGCTTGGCAGCTTTGGCGGCGCCGGGCGCCGCTTCGAGGCCCACGGCACCACGCCGTCGGGCGCGCGAGTGTTCGACGACTACGCACACCATCCGACCGAGGTGGCCGCCACCCTGGATGCGGCCCGCAACCTGGCGCCGCGCCGCCTCGTGGCCTGCTTCCAGCCCCACCTCTTCTCGCGTACCGCCAGGCTTGCGCGGCAGTTCGGGGGCGCGCTCGCGAAGGCGGACCTGGCGGTCGTGCTGGACGTCTATCCCGCGCGCGAGAAGGCGGAGGACTTCCCGGGTGTCTCGGGGCTGCTCGTGGCCCGGGCGGCGGCGGATGCCGCCGACGGGCGACCGGTCTGGTGGCTCCCCACGCTCGAGGACGCCGAGCGCAGGCTGAGGGAAAAGCTGCACCATGGCGACGTCCTCGTCACCCTGGGGGCGGGAAACGTGGATGAGCTGGCACGGAGGCTGACGACGTGACGGCCCCCGAAGGCGTTGAGCGCGACTACCCGCTCGCGCGGCTGACCACGATCCGCACGGGCGGGCCGGCCGAGTGGTTCGCTCGTCCCGACTCGCAGGAGCGGCTCCGGGAGCTGCTCGCGTGGGCGGAGCGGGGGGGCCTCCAGGTAGGAGTGGTCGGGTCTGGGTCGAACCTGCTGGTAGCCGATGAAGGAGTGCAAGGGCTGGTGATGAAGCTCGACGGCTCGCTGGCCACGATCGAGCGCGACGGGACCCGCCTGCTCTGCGGCGGAGGCGCGCGTCTGCCACAGGCGTCCGCCCGGGCCGCCAGGGAGGGCCTGAGCGGCGTGGAGTTCGGCGTGAACATCCCGGGCACCGTCGGCGGGGCGGTGAAGATGAACGCGAACGCCTACGGCGGTGAGCTCGGCAGGGTGCTCGAGTGGGTCGACGTGGCCGTGCCGGGAGGCACCGAGCGGCGGCGGCCCGAGCAGCTCGGCTTCGCCTACCGAACCTCGAACCTGGGCCCGCGCGAGGTCGTGGCCGGGGCGTCATTCGCGCTGGTGCCGGCGGACCCCGAGCGGGTCAGGGAGGTGCTGGCCGACATGCGGGCCCGCCGCAAGGCCGCCCAGCCGTCGGGCATCAAGACCTTCGGCTCCACCTTCAAGAATCCGGACGAGCCCCGCGCCGAGGCCCGCAGCGCGGGCGTGCTGCTAGACGAGGCCGGCTGCAGAGGGCTCGCCGTGGGGGGCGCCCGCTTCTCGCTCAAGCACGCGAACTTCGTCGAGAACACCGGTGAGGCCACCACCGCCGACGTGATCGCCCTGATGGGGAAGGGCAGGCGCCGCGTGCGGGAGCGCTTCGGCCTCGAGCTCGAGCCCGAGGTGCAGTTCCTCGGGAAGGTCGATCCCTCGCCGCTGTACGCATGAGAGCCGCCGGCGCAGCCGTGGCGCTCCGCCGCCCGCTCGCGGCGATCGCCCCAGCACCGCACGTCAGGGGGCGCCTGCTGGCCGGGCTGGGTGCCTTCCTGCTTCTCGTCTGCGTCTATCTCTTCTGGTTGCGCGACCTCGGGTTCGTCCGCGTCGAGCGGGTCTCGATCACCGGCCTGACCAGCTCCGACGCGCCGCGGATCCGTCAGGAGCTGGCCGCCGCGGCCCGGACCATGACCACGCTCCACGTGCGCCACGACCGGCTCAATGGCGTGGTGGCGAGCTATCCGGCGGTCGAGCGACTCGAAGTGCATGCGGACTTCCCCAACACGCTTCGCATCGAGGTGATCGAGTTCCAACCGGCGGCGATGCTGGTCTCTGGTCGCAGCCGCATGGCCGTGGCGGGGGACGGCAGGCTCCTGCGCGGGCTGCGCCGTGACACGGCGGTGCCCGTGATCAGGCTTCGCGGCGCCCTGCCCGCGGAGCGCCTCGGCCCGGGGGCCGCGCTGCGGGCGGCGCGGGTGGCGGGCACCGCGCCGATCCCGCTGCGGCGCCGGCTCGTGACGGTGACCGAGACGCGCGAGCGAGGCCTAGTGGCGCGCCTCCGGCGGGGCCCCGACCTGATCTTCGGCGACGTCAGCCGGCTGCACGCCAAGTGGCTCGCGGCCGCGCGGGTGCTCGCCGACAGGGCCTCGCGCGGGGCGAGCTACGTGGATCTCCGCCTGCCCGAGCGGCCCGCTGCGGGGGGCCTCCCGGTGGAGCCGGCCCAGCAGGCGCCGGCCGTCGGGCCCGCGACGCCGGCGCCCGCGACGAGCCCCCAGGCGCCGCCGGCTGCGACGAGCCCCCAGGCCCCGCCGGTTGGGACAACCCCCCGAGTGCCGTCCGCCGCGACTCCCCAGGTGCCGCCCGACACTACCTCGCCCGCCGGTCCCGCGGAGGGTCCCGCGGCGGCGCCCAGAAACCCTTGAGTCGAGGTCGAGACTTGGGCGACCCTCGACCACTGCTTGAGGGATACATGCACGGATCCTTGCGAGGAGGTTTGACATAACCGCGGAACTCCGCCTACAGTGCGGTCTCTACGGCGTTCCGAGGCCGTGGGAACCCTCGACAGTCGCTTGAGCTTCGACACTCCGTACAGCGAGGGAAGAACGATGGAGACCGGTAGCTACCTGGCCGTCATCAAGGTCGTCGGCATAGGCGGCGGCGGCACCAATGCGGTCAGCCGCATGGTCGACGCGGGGCTCAAGGGCGTCGAGTTCATCGCGGTGAACACGGACGCCCAGGCGCTGCAGATGTGCGATGCCGACATCAAGCTGCAGATCGGCGACCAGCTGACCCGCGGGCTGGGGGCGGGGGCCGACCCGGAGATCGGTTACGGCGCGGCCAACGAGAGCCGCGACGAGATCAAGGAGGCTCTCAAGGGCGCGGACATGGTGTTCATCACCGCCGGCGAGGGCGGCGGCACCGGAAGCGGCGCCGGCCCGGTGATCGCCGAGGTCTCCAAGCAGGAGATCGGCGCGCTCACGGTGGGCGTGGTCACCAAGCCTTTCGACTTCGAGGGCGCCCAGCGGCAGCGCCAGGCCGAAGAGGGCATCGACAGCCTGCGGGAGCAAGTCGACACGCTGATCGTGATCCCCAACGAGAAGCTGCTTGCGGTCGTGGAGCGCCGCACGAGCATCCTCGACGCCTTCCGCGAGGCCGACAACGTCCTACGCCAGGGCGTTCAGGGCATCACGGACCTGATCACGATCCCCGGCCTGATCAACCTCGACTTCGCCGACGTGCGCACGATCATGAATGATGCCGGCTCGGCCCTGATGGGCATCGGCGAGGCGAGCGGTGAGAGCCGCGCGTCGGAGGCGGCGAAGAACGCGATCTCGAGCCCGCTGCTCGAGCAGTCGGTCGAGGGCGCGATGGGCATCCTGCTGAACATCACCGGCGGGACCGACCTCGGCCTGTACGAGGTCAACGAGGCGGCCGAGATCATCCAGGGCGCCGCCGACCAGAACTCGAACATCATCTTCGGCGCTGTCGTGGACGACGGTCTCGGCGACACCGTGCGGGTCACGGTCATCGCCACGGGCTTCCGGCGGGCCGGTGGGCTGCCGCTGTTCACCGAGGACACCACCGGCCGCCGCCGCGAGCCGCGCCGGCGGGACGTCGAGCTCGACGATCGCCAGCGCAGCTCCCTGGAGATCTCCGAGGACGAGATCGACATCCCATCCTTCCTCAAGGACTGACGCCGGCCAAGGCCCATCCGTGCGGTGCGTCCGGGGGCAGAGGTCCTGACCGCCGGCGACCTCCTCTGCCAGCGGTGCGAGAGGGCCGACGACGTCCTGTAACCCGATGCCGGCGACAGCGCGCGGGCGGCGATAGCCTCCTCCTGCTTGACCCCCGCCGCCGACACCCTGCGCCGCACGCCCCTGTTCGATCGGCACGAGCGGGCCGGCGCCCGCCTCGTCCCCTTCGCGGGCTGGGAGATGCCGGTCCAGTACGAGGGCATCCGCCAAGAGCACGTGGCGGTCCGCAGAAGCGCCGGCGTGTTCGACGTTTCCCATATGGGCCAGATCGAGACGAGCGGCCCCCACGCGGAGTCGTTCCTGCAGCACGTCCTGTCCAACGACGTGAGCAAGATCGCGGAGCGCGGGGCCCAGTATTCGGTGCTCTGCCGCGAGGACGGTGGCGTGCTCGACGACCTGTTCACCTACAGGCTCGACGATCGCTTCGTCACGGTCACGAACGCCGCCAACCACGGCAAGGACTTCGCATGGTTCCGGGACCACGCCGAGGAGTTCGACGTCGAGGTCCGGGATGCCCAGGCCGCCTACGCGATGCTCGCGGTCCAGGGCCCCGCGGCCCGGGGGATCGTCGCCCGCCTGGCCGATGGCGAGCTTCCCCCCCGGATGCGCACCGCGGACCTGGCGGCGGCCGGCGTGGACGCCCTGGTCTGCGGCACGGGCTATACGGGCGAGAACGGAGTCGAGCTGCTCCTGCCGCCCGAGGGCGCGGGGACCGTCTGGGATGCGGTGACCGAGGCGGGGGCGCTGCCGGCCGGCCTCGGCTCCCGCGACACCCTGCGGCTCGAGGTCTGCTTCCACCTCTACGGCAACGACCTGTCCGAGGACCGCAATCCGATCGAGGCCGGCCTGGCCTGGTGCTGCAAGCTCGACACCGGCTTCATCGGCTCCGGGGCCCTACGGGACCTCGAGCCGGACCAGACCCTCGTGCCCTTCGTCTTCACCGGGCCGGGCATTCCTCGTCAGGGGAACCCGGTGCGGACGCCGGACGGCGAGGGGATCGTTACGAGCGGGACGCTGTCGCCCTGCCTCGAGACCGGGATCGGCATGGCCTACCTGCCGCGGGGCGCCCAGGAGCCCGGCACCCGCATCGAGGTGGACGTTCGTGGCAAGCTGCGCCCCGCCGTGGTGAAGAAGAAGCCCCTGTACGAAAAGGAGCCAGCGAGTGGCTGAAGCGAGCTACCCGGATGACTTGAGGTACCACCCCGAGCACGACTGGGCTCGGGTGGAGGGCGACCAGGCGACGTTCGGGATCACCTGGTACGCCCAGGACGCCTTGGGCGAGGTCGTGTTCTTCGACCCCCCGGAGGTCGGTACACAGGTGACCAAGGACGGGGCGTATGCCGAGGTCGAGTCGGTGAAGGCCGTCTCGGACGTGTTCGCGCCCCTGTCCGGCGAGGTCCTGGAGGTCAACGATGACCTGGAGGAGACGCCCGAGAAGATCAACAAGGACCCCTACGGCGAGGGCTGGCTCGTCAAGGTCAGGCTGAGCGATTCCGCCGAGGCCGACTCGCTCATGGATGCGACCGCGTACCAGGACCTCCTGAGGTCGGGGAGCTAACGTCGTAGCCTGACGTGAGCCGGTACACCTCCGCAACGGACGCAGACAGGCGGGCGATGCTCGACGCGATCGGCGTGGGCTCGCTCGAGGACCTCTTCGCCGAGATCCCCGAGGGCGTCCGCCTGGGACGAGAGCTCGACCTGCCCGAGGGCAGGGCCGAGCAGGAGGTGTACGAGGAGCTCGCCTCGCTCGCCGCCCGCAACGGCCACTGCGACGACGAGGTGTCCTTCCTGGGCGCGGGCATGTACGACCATTACGTGCCGGCGCTGGTGGACTCGATCCTCCAGCGCTCCGAGTACCTCACGCCGTACACGCCCTACCAGCCGGAGGTCTCCCAGGGCGGCCTCCAGGTGATGTTCGAGTTCCAGACCGCGATCTCGGAGCTCACGGGCCTGCCGATCTCGAACGCGTCGGTCTACGAGGGGCCGAGCGCCGTGGCCGCGGCCGGCTACCTCGCCAAGCTAGAGACCGGCCGCACGAAGCTCGTGGCGAGCCGCGGTGTCCACCCGCACTCGCGCGCGGCGCTGCGTACCCACGCCGCCGGCTACCGGATGGCGGTCGAGGAGGTGCCGCTTACCGCCGAGGGAGCCACCGATGCCGCGGCACTGGCCTCCGAGATCGACGACGACACCGCCGCGGTCTTCCTTCAGCAGCCCAACTTCCTCGGGACGGTCGAGGAGCTGGGCGAGCTCGCCGAGGCCGCAGGCGGCAAAGGCGCGCTCGTGGTGTGCGCGGCGGACCCGCTGCCGCTCGGCGTCCTCAAGCCGCCCGGCGAGCAGGGCGTCGACATCTGCGTCGGCGAGGGCCAGACGCTCGGGAACCGGCTCGACTTCGGCGGTCCAAGCTTCGGCTTCTTCGCGGCCCAGGAGCGCTTCATCCGGAAGCTCCCCGGGCGGATCGCCGGCGAGACCCGCGACGTGGACGGCAAGCGCGGCTTCGTGCTCACCCTGCAGACCCGCGAGCAGCACATCCGCCGCGAGAAGGCCACCCACAACATCTGCACCTCGCAGGCTCTCAACGCCCTGGCAGGGGTGATCTACCTCTCCTGGCTGGGCAAGCGGGGGCTGGTCGAAATCGCGGAGTTGATGCTCCGCCGTACCCACTACGCGCGCCAGGCGCTGGGGCTCGAGGCGATCAACCCCGGACCGGTGGTGCGCGAGTTCGCCGTCCGCGCACCAGACCTCGATGCCCTCTTCGAGCGCGCCCGGGCCGAGCAGATCAATCCCGGCTACCGCCTGGGGAGCGACTACCCGGAGTACGAGGACGGGCTGCTGATAGCCATCACGGAGCGCCGCACTCGCGCCGACATCGACCGCCTGGCGACGGTTGCCGCGGCTGCCCGTGAGGGGGTGGCGGCATGAGAGTCGCCAGTCGCCAGTCGCCAGTCGCCAGGGCTGCGGGGGAAATCTCTGCCAGCTGCCAGCTGCCAGCTGCCAGCCCGGACAAGCGATGACGCCCGACCCCTCAGCGACCATCTTCGAACGCTCCCGGGAGGGGCGGCGCGCGTTTGTGCCCCCGGCACCTGATGTCCCAGAGGTACCTATAGACGAGCTCCTTCCCGCGAGCGCGAGAAGGGGGCGCCCCGCCGAGCTGCCCGAGGTCTCAGAGCCCGAGATCGTGCGGCACTACAACACCCTCTCCAAGATGAACTTCGACCTCGACACGGGCTTCTATCCGCTCGGGTCGTGCACGATGAAGCACAACCCGAAGCTGCACGAGCGGCTCGCCGCGCTGCCGGGCCACGCGCGCCTGCATCCGCTGCAGGACCCGGCCTACGCCCAGGGCGCGCTGGAGCTGATGTGGCTGCTCGAGCGGGCGCTGTCGGAGATCGCGGGGCTGCCCCATGTCTCGCTTCAGCCAAGCGCGGGCTCGCACGGCGAGCTGGCCGGCCTGCTGCTAACGCGCGCGTACCACGAGGATCGTGGCGAGGAGCGCACCAAGGTGCTGACGCCCGACACAGCCCACGGCACCAACCCGGCGACCGTGACCATGGCGGGCTACGAGGTCGTCAAGGTGGGAACCGCCGCCGACGGCGGCGTCGACCTGGACGACCTGCGTGAGAAGGCGGGCGAGGACGTGGCCTGCCTGATGCTGACGAACCCCAATACGCTCGGGCTGTTCGACAGCAACATCGAGGAGATCGCGCGCGTCGTCCACGGCGCCGGCGCGACCCTGTACTACGACGGGGCCAACCTGAACGCCGTGATGGGTATCGCGCGGCCCGGCGACATGGGCTTCGACATCGTCCACTTCAACCTGCACAAGACCTTCACGCAGCCCCACGGAGGCGGAGGCCCGGGTGCCGGGCCGATCGCCGTCTCGGACCGGATCGAGCCGTTCCTGCCGGTGCCGCGCGTCGTGCGACGCGCCGGCGAGGACGGTCCGGAGCCCCGATTCGATCTCGAGCACGACGCGCCCAAGACCATCGGCCGCCTCCGTGGCTTTCATGGCAACTTCGGGGTCTTCGTCCGATCCTTCGCCTACATCCGCTCGCTCGGGGGGGACGGGCTGAAGGAGGCCTCCGAGTCGGCGGTGCTAAACGCCAACTACTTACGGGCCCGGCTGGCGGAGTTCGATGAGTACCTGCCGATCGCCTTCGACCGCACCTGCATGCACGAGTTCGTGCTGAGCGGGCGTGGCGCCAAGGGGAAGCTCGGTATCAAGACGCTCGACATCGCCAAGCGGATGCTCGACCACCAGGTCCACCCGCCGACGGTTTACTTCCCGCTGCTGGTGGACGAGGCGCTGATGATCGAGCCCACCGAAACCGAGCCCAAGGAACGGCTCGATGACTTCGTCGAGATCGTGGGCTCGATCCTCGACGAGGCGAAGGAGGACCCGGACATAGTCCGGAACGCGCCCTACACGACGCCCGTCCGCCGCCTCGACGAGGCCGCGGCCGCCAAGCGGCCCGTCGTCCGCTGGCGTCCCGGGGCAGACAACCCGGGCGACCCGGAGCGCGCCGCCGGCTCGGGCGCCTCGGACGGCGCCGGCGGCTCGGGCGTCACCCCCACCGCCTGAGGGGGTTCCGTACGGTGTGGGTCATAGCGACCCACGAGGTGCGGACCCCTAGCGCAGCGCCGTCCGCGGGTCCACTTCGCCGCGCGGACGATGACCTCGAAGCGGAGGTAGGGTCCAGTCGCGCGGCCGGTGGCGCCGCCCCGGCGATGCGCTCCCCCTGGACACGCGCTCGCCGCGGCCGACGGTGGCAGCCGAGAGGTGGGCGTAGAGCGTCCGCACCCGGCGTCGGTGGGCGACTATCACTGTACGGCCGAAGCCGAGGATCCAGCCGACGAGGCGCACTGGCCCCGGCGGGCCGCCCGACGTTCCAGTCGAATGGCGCCGGGAATCGACGCCCGCGTGGAAGCGGTTGCCGCGGGGGCCGAAACGGTCGCCGACCGGCCGCCGCCGGACAGGACGGGAAACGCGGGGTGGACGCCGTGTCGCCGCTCGGATGCTGCGCCGCCCGGCGATCCCGTCGCGACGAGCCTCGCGCGACGCTGAAGCGGCGAGGGCCCGGCCCGTGCGGGTCCCGTAGCCGCCGTCGATCGGTCCCGACGGGAAGCCCTGCCAGGCGACAGGAACTGAAGGGCGGCGACATCGAAGCCCGCTGCGCCGGCGCGGATCGCGCGTGCGCCGAGCCGGGGGCGGCCGCGGCGGCCCAGAGCGCCCGCGGGGCGAGTCTAGACTGCTCGCCGCGTGCGCATCTTCAGCGGAATTCAGCCGACGGGACGGAAGCACCTCGGCAACTTCATCGGCGCCATGCGCCAGTACGTGGAGGGCCAGGATCGCGGTGATCCGGCGATCTACTGCATCGTGGACCTCCACGCCACGAGCGTGTCCTACGACCCGAGCAGCCTGCCGCGCTACCTGTACGACACGGCCGCGATGCTGTTCGCCGCCGGGCTGGATTCCTCGCGCTGCATCCTCTTCCGCCAGTCCGACCTGCCTGAGCACACGGAGCTCTGCTGGCTCCTGTGCTCGGTGACGCCGTACGGCGACCTCACGCGAATGCACCAGTTCAAGGAAAAGTCGGCGCGCGAGCGGGAGCTCGTGCGCACGAGCCTCTTCCTCTACCCGGTCTTACAGGCCGCGGACATCCTGGCATACAAGACCGACGAGGTTCCGGTGGGCGACGACCAGCGCCAGCATCTCGAGCTGGCGCGGGACATCGCCGAGCGTTTCAACTCGGCATACGGTGACGTGCTGGTCGTGCCGCGCCACCGCATCCCCGACGTGGGCGCCAGGATCATGGACCTGCAAGACCCGATCGCGAAGATGTCCACGACCGGAGGCTCCGAGCAGGGCCTCGTGTACGTCGACGACGAGCCGGAGGCGATACGGAAGAAGCTCAAGAGCGCGGTGACGGACTCGGGCCGAGAGGTGGTGCGGAGCGAGGACAAGCCCGGGATCAGCAACCTGATCGAGATCCTCGCGGTCGTCCGAGGCGTGGCTCCCGAGGACGTGGAGCGGGAGTTCGACGGCCAGGGCTACGGCGCCTTCAAGGAGGCCGTGGCGGAGGCCGTGGTCGAGTATCTCGCGCCGGTGCGCGAGCGCTACCAGGAGCTGCGACCCGACGAGGCCGCCATGGAGCGAGCGCTGAGCGAAGGCGCCGCGCGAGCGCGCGCGCTGGCCACTCCGACGCTGGCCGAGGTGCGCGCCGTAATGGGCGTCGGGCCTCCCCACTAGGCTGAGCCGACCGATGCCGCTTCGTAGCCTCGACCTCGATCTCGAGGTCTTTCATGGCCCGTTCGACCTGCTGCTCACGCTCGTGCTGCGCGAGGAGATCGACCTGCTCGAGGTCGACCTGGCGGAGGTGGTGCTGGCCTACGTCGAGCACCTGGAGCGGTCCGGGCAGCTCGACCTTGAGGCCACCACCGAATTCCTCGTGCTGATCGCCGCCCTGCTGGAGCTGAAGTCCCGGCTGATGCTGCCCGCCGAGGACGAGGAGGGACTGGAGCTGGAGCCGGCGGAGGCGGCGGAGGAGCTGCTGGCGAGGATGCTCGAGTACCGGCGCTGTCGGGCCGCCGCGGACTTGCTCCGCGGCCTCCTCGAGTCCGAGCACGGCTACCGCTACCGGGCGGCTCCCCTCCCCGCGCAGCTGCGCAGGGTCTCGGTGGAGGCGGCTCGCCAGGCCTACGAGCCCGAGCAGCTCGCGCATGCGGTCGGTGATCTCCTCCGCGTGCCGCCGCCACTGGACCTTGGTCACGTGCGCCGCCCGGCGGTGTCGATCGACAAGCGGCTGCGCCACCTGCGCGAGCTCCTGAGGAAGCGGAGGCCGTTCTCCTTCGACGAGGCCGTGAGCGGCGCCGACCGGCTAACCGAGGCGGTCACGCTGTTCGCCCTTCTGGAGCTCTACAAGGCCGGCGAGGCCCACTGGGAGCAGGAAGTGCCGTTCGGTCCGATCACCGTGAAGCCGCCGGCATGAACGAGCTCGCCCGCATCGTGGAGGCGCTGCTGTTCCTCTCGCCCGACCCGGTGCCGGTGGAGCGGCTGGCGGACGCCTCGGAGGTCTCAGAGGGCGAGGTCCTGGAGGCCCTCGCTCGCCTGCGGGAGCACTACGCGGAGGGCTGGCGCGGTGTGGTGCTGCGCGAGGTCGCGGGAGGCTTCACGCTGGCCACCGACCCGATCGCCGAGCGAGCGGCCCGCCGCCTCCTGACCAGGCCGCGGACACCGCCACTGACCCAGGCGCAGGCCGAGTGCCTGGCGCTCGTCGCCTACCTTCAGCCGGTGTCGCGGCCGGAGATCGCCAGGATCCGCGGCGTTGCCTCGGAGTCCGCCGTCGGCACGCTGCTCGAGCGGGGCGTGATCGAGGAGTCGGGCCGCTCACGCTTCGGCGCCGTTCTCTACCGGACCACCGAGCTGTTCGAGAAGCTCTTCGGCCTGTCCGGGCTCGACGCCCTCCCTGACGCCGCCACGTTCGACCCCTCGCCGGAGGAGGAAGGCGAGCTGCGGGAGCGGCTGCTGCGGGCCGGCGCGGAGCGCGCCGAGACCTGAGTGCCGGGTTTCGGGCAGCTCGCCGAGACCGCCGAGCGCTGGCGCCGCTTCCCGGGCCGCGAGCGTATCGAGGACGGCGTGGCGCTCACCTTCGACGACGGCCCCGACCCGGACGCCACGCCCGCGGTTCTCGACGCCCTCGAGCGCTCGGGCGTGCGGGCCACGTTCTTCCTCGTGGGCGAGCAGCTGCTGGTGCATCACGAGCTTGGCCGCGCCGTCGCCGAGGCCGGGCACGACGTCGCGCTGCACGCGTTCCACCACGTCGAGCACGACGAGCTGGAGGATCCCCGGGAGGACCTGCTTCGGGGGCTGGATGCGATCGAGTCGGCCACCGGTGTGCGTCCCCGGCTGTGCCGTCCCCCGTACGGGCGCTTCAGCGAGGCGTCGTTCGCGGCCTGCAGCGAGCTCGAGCTCGAGCCCGTCTACTGGTCGGCGTGGGGCATGGACTGGGAGCCACTAGCCGCGGAGCGGATCGCCGAGCTCGTGACGCGCGACCTCGACGCGGGCGCGATCGTGCTGCTCCACGACTCCCCGCGCTACGCGGCGCGCCCGTCCGCGGCGCCCACGGCCGATGCTCTGGGGGCGATAGTCAGCGAGCTGCGGGAGCGCGAGCTCGCGGCCCGAGGCCTCTAGGCCGCCGCGCGGCTCTCGCCCTCGAACTCCTCGGCCACGTCGCGGAGGATCTGGAGCATCGCCTCACAGGCCGGCGAGCGGTAGGCGCTCACAAGGCGGGCGGCCCAGATTCGCCGGACCATCGCGTCGGGCGGCAGCGGGCGAACCACCACGCCAGGATGGACTGTTGCGAGGGCCAGCCGCGGCAGGACCGTTACGCCCACGCCGGCCGCGACGAGCGCCTGAGCGGCCAGCGTCTCGTCGGCCTCGAATGCCACCCGTGGCTCGAAGCCGGCCTCCTGGCAGGCGCGCTCCTGGATCCGGCGGCAACCGCAGCCGTCACTCGAGGCGATCCACGACTCCTCCGCGAGATCGGCCAGCCGCAGCGTCTTGCGCTCCGCCAGCGGGTGGTCGCGGGCGAGGATGGCGTCATAGGGATCGTCGAGCAGGCGGGTGAGGTCGAGCCCGCCGTCGAGCATCGACCGGACGGGCTCGAAGTCGTAGACAAGCGCGAGGTCGATGTCGCCGGAGCGAAGATGCTCCGTGGCCTGCTCGGGCTCAGCCTCGATCATCGCCAGCTCCACACCGGGGTGACGCTCCCGGAACGCGGCGACCGCGCGGGGGACCAGGGTGGCGCCGGCGCTCTGGAAGGAGGCCAGCCGCAAGCGGCCCTCGCGCAGGCCCGCGATCGCCGCGAGCTCCTCTTCGGCGTCCTCGATGCGGGCGATGATCGCGTCAGCGTGCGCGACAAGCGCCCGGCCGGCATCGGTGAGCCGCACGCCGCGGGAGCCGCGCTCGACGAGCCGCGTCCCGGTCTCCCGCTCCAGCGCCGCCACGTGCTGGCTTACGGCCGACTGGGTGAAGCTGAGCGCCTCGGCGGCGGCGGAGAAGGACCCCCGCTGGGCAACCTCGCGAAGCACCCGCATGCGCCGGACATCCAGCATAAGAGCAGCTTATCGCGCCGCCCAGATATCTCACTGAGACTGATGGGGGCCTGTTTGACATCATCGAAGAGTGGGACGGCGTGCCTGGATACTCTTCGCGCTCCTCTCGTCGTTCTGGGGAGCGTCGTACATGTTCATCAAGATCGGGCTGGACGACGGTCTGCCCGCCCCGGCGATCGTCTTCTGGCGTACGGCGCTCGCGGCCCTGGTGCTGCTCCCGGTCGCGCTGCGGCTCGGCGCAGCCCGCGAGCTCCGCTCTCGCTTCGTCCCCGTGGCGCTGCTCGCGCTGGTGCAGGTGGCCGCGCCGTTCCTGTTGATCACTTTCGGCGAGCGGCACATCTCCTCCTCGCTGACCGGGATCCTGGTGGCCACAGCTCCGATCTTCACCTTCCTGCTCGCCTTCGCGATCGACCGTGAGGAGCGCGCCGGCGGCCTCGGGCTGCTGGGCGTCGGGGTGGGCATCGCCGGGGTGGTCCTGCTGCTCGGCGTTGACACGAGCGGGAGCGCCGCGGCGCTCGTCGGTGGGCTGATGGTGGTCCTCGCGAGCCTCGGCTACGCGCTGGGGAGCTACTACCTCAAGCGCCGGTTCGCCGACGCTCAGCCCGTGGGAGTGGTCGCGGGGACCATGGCGGTCAGCGCGCTGATGACGGCGCCGTTCGCGGTCCTCGACCTGCCGGCACACGGTCCCGGGATAGGCTCCATCGCCGCGGTGAGCGCCCTAGGGATCATCGGCACGGGCATCGCCTTCGTCATCTTCTACGACCTCATCGGGCGAGTCGGTCCCGCCAAGGCAACCCTCGTGGCCTACGTCGCGCCGGGCTTCGCGGTCGTCTACGGCGTACTCCTGCTCGGCGAGACCTTCACCCTCGCCACCACGGCCGGCCTGGTGCTGATCATCGCCGGCTCCTGGCTGGCGGCGGAGGGTCGGCTGCCTCGGCGGGCGCCTGTGGGGGAGGCCGCGGCGTCCCCGCAGGCGTCGGTCGCGGAAGACGCCGCCTGAGTCCGTACGGGCCCCCAGCGTCCGTACTGGGGCTATCCGGACGTGCGTCCAAGCGGCATACGTCCTCGGTCGGGCCGTCCTGCTCGCCAATCAAGCGAGGACTCCCGCACGTAGCCGGGGATGCTGTGCCAGGCTTGCGCCGCGATGCGCCTCGCAAAGCTCCTCGCACACGCCGGGGTCGCCTCGCGCAGGGCGGCGGAGCGGCTCGTGGCCGAGGGCCGGGTCAAGGTGGATGGCGAGGTCCTGACGGATCCCGCCCGCAACGTGGACGAGAGCAGCGACGTGGAGGTCGACGGGCGCCCGGTTCGGCCTGAGCCGCGCGAGGTTCACGCCCTGAACAAGCCGGCCGGCGTCGTCTCCACCGCCCTGGACACCCACGGCCGCCGCACCGTCGTCGAGCTCGTCCCCTCGCGTCGACGCCTCTACCCCGTCGGCAGGCTGGACGCCGACACCACCGGCCTCATCCTGCTCACGAACGACGGGGAGCTGGCGGAGCGCCTCACCCACCCGCGCTACGGGGTGGAGAAGGTCTACCGGGCGCGGGTCGAGCCATCCCGCGTCTCGAAGCGGGCGCTGCGAGCGCTGCGTGACGGAGTCGAGCTGGAGGACGGGCGCACGGCGCCCGCCCGCGTGCGCTCCGTGGCGCCCGGCGAGCTCGAGATCTCCCTGCGGGAGGGCCGCAAACGCCAGGTCCGGCGCATGTGCCGCGCGGTGGGCCACCGCGTCACAGAGCTCGAGCGGATCGGCTTCGGCCCTCTCAAGCTCGGCGACCTGGCGGCCGGGCAGTCGCGCCGCCTCTCGGCGGCGGAGGTAGAGCGGCTGAGCAAGGGCTCGCTCAGCAATCCCCGGCGCGCCTCTTCCTCAGGGTTCGGCGGCAAGTAGCGCAGAACGGGCCGACCAGGTCGGGACCTGTCCTGCCCAGCTGTTGCATAGCCACACCGTCCAGGACCGTGCCGCACGGCTGGGCGGGACCTACGCGGGCGCGTCGTCCTCGTGAGGCGCCGGGCGAATGCGTGCGTCCGCAGCGACGCGGCCGCCGACTGCAAGAATCGGCGCCGTGAGGCTAAGGGCGCTCAGGGGCGCGATCACGGTCGAGGACAACGACGCCGGGGCGATCCTCGGCGCCACCGAGGAGCTCGTGCGCGAGCTGCTTGAGCGCAACGGGCTGGGAGCCGAGGACCTGGACGCGGCCTTTCCGGCCGAGGCCGCCCGGCGTCTGGGCCTGAGCGCCGTGCCGCTGCTCTGCGCGCGCGAGATGGACGTGCCCGGGGCACTGCCGCGCGTGATCCGGCTGCTGGCACACTGCTACATGGACGGTAGGGCCCAACACGTCTACCTGCGCGGCGCCGAGTCGTTGCGCCGCGACCTGCAGGGCGCCCAATGACGCCGCTCGAGTTCAACCGGCGCCTGGAGGGCATCCCGGTCTACCCGGCAGCCGAGACGCACCAGTACGACGGCGAGCTCGTCAAGCTCGCCTCCAACGAGACCCCCTGGGGGCCGCCGCCGCGGGTGCTGGAGGTCGCGCAGCGGGCCCTCGAGGGGCTCAACCGCTATCCGGATCCCGAGAAGTCCCTGCTGCGCCGCCGGATCGCCGAGCGCTGCGACGTGTCGCCCGCAATGGTTGCCGTCGGCAACGGCTCATGCGAGATCCTCCTTGCGGCCGCGGAGGCCATGCTCGAGCCGGGCGCCGAGGTCGTATACGCCTGGCCCTCGTTCTCGATGTATCCGCACCTGGCGGCCATGACCGGCGCCCGGGCGATCACGGTGCCCCTCGACGCCGACGGCCGCCACGACCTCGAGGCAATGGCCCGCGAGGTGACCCACGCCACTCGCCTGGTGCTCGTCTGCAACCCCAACAACCCGACCGCGACTGCGCTGCCGCCCGCGGAGATCGACGCCCTGCTGGCCGGCCTGCCGCGCCATGTGGCGGTGATCGTGGATGAGGCCTACGTCGAGTTCTCAACCGCCCAGGACCCCGACGAGTCGCTGGAGCTCGTGCGCCGCCACCCCAACCTGGTGGTGCTGCGCACCTTCTCGAAGGTCTACGGGCTGTGCGGGCTGCGCGCCGGATACGCCCTCGGCCCGGAGGGCTTCCGGCTTGCGGTCGACCGCGTTAGGCAGCCGTTCTCGGTCAACGCGTTGGCCCAGGCGGCGGCCGCCGAAGCGCTGCAGCACCAGGACGAGGTCGAGCGTCGTGTCGAGCGCACCGCGATCGAACGGCTCCACGTCGAGTCGGAGCTCGAGGGGCGCGGCCTCGAGACGACGGACAGCCAGGCGAACTTCTCGTGGTTCTCCCTTGGGGAGCGCGACGAGGTGGAGGTGATGCGTGGGCTCGCCGAGAGAGGCATGATCGTGCGTGCGGGCAGCGCCCTCGGGCAGGCGGGCTGGATCAGGGTCACCTACGGGACCCGACAGGAGAACGACCGCTTCCTGGCGGCCCTCGACGAAGTGCTCTAGGCCGTGTAAGCGGCGCCGCGTAGCACCGGAAGGCAGCCGACGTGCACGTTGACGCCTCCGAGCTGCATGCCCCCGTCGTCCTCGCTGATCTCTCGCCCGCACCCCGGACAGCAGCTCGGGTTCCTTCCCCTGCGTCCGATGGCGGCAGAGCGAGCTCGGAGCTGGAGCTCCAGACGGTGCACGTCATCCCACGACATCGTGGGAATGTCGCGCGCGGGTTCCCTGTCCATGATCTCTCCCCCAGTGGCCGCCCTCCTGGCGGCCCGGATGTGGTGTTTTTGCCATACCCTTTCGCTGAGCCGCCAAACTGTCGCAACGGCCAAACTGCGTGCGGCCGTTGGCCTGGGCGGCCATCTGCTACAAACCGGTGCTGATGCCTCAGCACCGCGCCAGGCCGGCCCACGCCACCCCCGATCCCGGCGGCCGCCGGCGTGCCCGCGCGTGCTTGTACTGGCGATTTACCTAGGCGTCCGGCCCCGCAGCCGACCGTAGGCTGCACCCCGCGACAAGACGACGCCCCGCCGGACGCCGACACCAATGCCCGCTCCCGGGTCCCGCTGTGCCAAAACCGAGGGGTAGCAGGGAATCTTTGAAAGGCTTAGGAAACAGATGATGATCGTGATGAAAGAGGGTGCAACGGTGGAGCAGATCTCCGCCGTTATCGAGAGGGTGGAGTCCGTCGGCGCGCACGCGCACGTCTCCGAGGGCGAGTTCGTCACGGTGATCGGGGCCATCGGAGACCGCGAGTACGTGGCCAACCTGGGCCTCGACGGTGCCCCGGGGGTCGACCACCTGGTGCCGATCCTGAAGCCCTACAAGCTCGCCTCGGCCCAGTACAAGCGCGGAGAGCGCACCGTCATCGACGTCGACGGCCGGAAGGTCGGCGGCAACCACTTCGCCGCGATCGCCGGCCCGTGCACGGTGGAGTCGCGGGAGGTGATGTTGGAGAGTGCCCGCATCGTCCGCGACGCCGGAGCGCAGCTGCTGCGCGGCGGCGCGTACAAACCCCGAACCTCGCCGTACTCGTACCAGGGCCTGGGCGAGGCGGGCCTGAGGCTGCTCGCCGAGGCCAGGGAG
>DATFQM010000028.1:0-16632 GCA_035264265.1 Thermoleophilaceae bacterium | reverse complement strand
ACGAAGGGCCGCGTGCCCGCGGATATCGTCTTCGGCGCCCGCAAGACGAGGACCGTGAGATGAGCGAGAAGTGTCGCTACATCTCGGGGTTAGGGCGCCCTAGTACGAGAGGCGACCGAACTTCTCGCGCAGCCGGCGGTAGAAGGTCGCTCCGGGCAGTTGCGCGAGCACCGTCACGTCCTCCTCGAAGCGCACGCTGACCTTCTCGCCTGCCTCCACGACGTGCACGTGACCGCCGTCCGTGGTCATGTCCACAGACTCGTACTGGGAGCGGTTGACCACCTCCAGGACGTCCTCCGGAGCGACCACCAGGGAGCGCGCGGTGAGGGTATGGGGGGCGATGAACGACACCACGTATCCCTCCACGCCCCACGCCATGACGGGCCCGCCGTTGGCGAGGTTGTAGCCCGTCGAGCCCGCCGGCGTGGAGATGACGAGCCCGTCGCACCGAACCTCTCCGAGCTCGTGCCCCTCCACGGTGTAGCCGAGCTCCGCGACGCGGCCCGCGGCCATGCGGTGAAAGGAGATGTCGTTGACGGCCGGGTGCTCGCCGCCCGTGGTGCTGGCCTTGAGGGTCGGCAGCGGCCGCACGTCGAAGTCACCACTAAGCGCCCGGCGGACGCCATCCTCGAGGTCGCTGATCTCCACCGTGGCGAGGAAGCCGATGACGCCGAAGTTGATCGCGAAGGTCGGCACGCCACGGCCCGCGAATCGCCGCAGCGATGTGAGGATGGTGCCGTCGCCGCCAAGCACCAGGGAGAGGTCGGTGTCGCTGTCCGGCTCCGCACCAAGGACGATGCCCTCGCGCTCCTTCAGCCCGTGCTTCTCCACCTCTTGTTCCGGGATCAGCACCTCCACCCCCGTTTCCACCGCGATGTCGATCACGCGCTCGAGCGCCGCCTCGGTGGCGTTGGGCCTGCTGCGGGTGAAGACGGTGATCGTGGCTGGAGGCCGCGTCACCTCGGTTGTCGTTCGGCGCTGCGTCACGGCTCGGCCGTTCGGGCGGAGGCCTCGAGGTCCTCCACCCCTTCTTCGCGGCTCGGCTCCGCAAGCCAGATGAAGCTCTCGCGGTTTCCGGCGGGCCCCGGCAGCCCCGACGCGGCGTAGCCGAGCACCGTCACCCCGAGTCGCTCCCGGGCCGCCTCGCCCACGGCGACGAGCGCCGCACGCCGGTCGTCGGCGGATCGCACCACCCCCCCTTTCCCCACTCGGTCGCGGCCCGCCTCGAACTGCGGCTTGACCAGTGCCAGGCAGTCGAAGCGCGGTGCCGCGCAGGCGACCACGGCGCCGAGCACCTTCGCCAGCGAAATGAAGGACACGTCGACCACCACCAGGTCCGGCGCGAACCGCAAGTCGGCCGGCGTCAGCGAGCGGGCGTTGCGCCGCTCGAGCACGGTTACGCGCGGATCCTGCCGGAGCGCCCAGTGGAGCTCTCCGTAGGCGACGTCCAGCGCGATCACTGCCGCAGCGCCCCGCTGCAGCAGGCAGTCGGTGAAGCCGCCAGTCGCCGCGCCGACGTCGAGGCAGTGGCGGCCGGCAGGGTCGATGTCGAACGCCTCCAGGGCGTTCGCGAGCTTGATCCCCGCGCGCGAGACGAACGGGGGCGCCTCCGCCACCGCCACGTGGACGTCGGCGGGCACCATCTCCCCGGGCTTCTGCGCCCGCCTCCGCTCCGATCCCAGGCGCACGTCCCCGGCCAGCACCGCGGCGGCGGCGCGGGAGCGTGTCTCGAACAGACCTCGCTCGGCGAGCAGCGTGTCGAGACGGCGCTTCGGCACGGCGCCAGCGTACCCGGCGGCGGCACTGTGACCACGGTCACACAGGCCGCGCCCGTGCTCCGTAGCCTCGAAGGTGATGACAGTTGTCAGACTTATCTCGCCTGCTCTTCGGTCCGGCCTCCTGGTCTCGGTCGGCAGCGCCCTGATGGTGCTGCCGCTCGTGCTCGGGCTGATGCCGGCGGTCCTGGTGACGGGCATAGCCGTCGGGGCCCTCCAGGTCGCTCTCGGCCTGGCCGGAACGGATAGCGAGGGGCGCGGCACGCTTCCCGTGTCGGTCCAAGCCGTCTACGACCGCGGGCTCGCGACGGGGCTGCTGGCGGTCGGTGTGCTCTTCGGAGTGGTCGGCGACCAGGCGGCGCTGCTGCTGTTCGGCTCGGCAGGCCTGTCCGTGCTGCTGGTGACCCTGACCACCCGCTACAGCGTCCGGCCGCTCTAAGACTTTCTCCAATCGATCACATACGCATCACTCCTCCCTCAGGGAACGGCCCCGCTCCGGCGGGGTCGTTTCCATGCTGGGAGACTTCCCCGATGGGCGACGTCCGCCGCTACGAGGCCCGGCTATCGTGGACCGGGTCCACCGGGGCCGGCTGGGAGGCCTACGACCGGGGCCACGCGGCGGTTGCCCCGCCGGCGGAGCCGGAGCTCGGCCTCACCACGGGAGAAGAGCAGGGCGACCAGCGCCTCCTGAACCCCGAGCAGCTCGTCGTAATCGCGGCCTCCTCCTGCCAGATGCTCTGGTTCCTGCATCTCGCCGCCAAGGCGCGCATCGACGTGGTCCGCTACAAGGACGACGCCGACGCGGAGATGCCGCAGGACGAGGAACCCGTCAGGCTCACCAGGATCACGCTGAGACCGCGGATCGAGGTAGCCGGCGATGCCCCGGCGGAGCGGGTGCTCCGGCTGGCCGAGAAGGCCCACGGGCTCTGTTACGTCGCGAACAGCCTGCGCAGCGAGATCCTCGTGGAGCCGAGCGTCGAGCGGCGGGAGGCGTAGGCCGGGCGGCTCCCCGCGGTCCCGAGGCTAGGCGAGCGCGCCGCTCGGCTGAAGGACGGCCTCCGCGACCCGCCGCGCCACGGCATCCGGGGTGAGGCCGACTTCCTCGCGCAGCAGGGCGGGCTTGCCGTGAGTCACGTAGCGGTCGGGCAGGCCGAAGCGCATCACGCGGGAGCGGCCCGCCAGGTCGCGGTCGGCGATGAACTCGAGCACCGCGGAGCCGAAGCCGCCGGCGAGGACGTTCTCCTCGACGGTCACCAGCACGTCGTGCTCGGCGGCCAGACGTGAGACCAGCTCCCGGTCGAGCGGCTTCGCGAAGCGGGCGTCCGCCAGGGTGCAGTCGACACCGTGGTCCTCCAGCAGCCGCGCCGCGGCGCCCGCGGCCACCTGGACGCCGTAGCCATACCCGAGGAAGGCCACACGCTCGCCCTCGCGCAGCAGCTCTCCCTGGCCGATCTCGATCGCCTGGGGGCGGTCCGGCACAGGGACACCCTCCGCCTCCCCGCGCGGGTAGCGAATCGCCACCGGCCCCTCGTCGTAGACAAGCGCGGTGTGCAGCATATGGGCGAGCATCGCCTCGTCCCGTGGGGCCATCAGCACGATGTTCGGCAGGCAGCGCTGGTAGGAGATGTCGAAGGCGCCGTGGTGGGTGGGCCCGTCGTCCCCGACCAGCCCGGCCCGGTCCATGCAGAAGACCACGTTCAGCTTCTGCAGGCAGACGTCGTGGACGATCTGGTCGTAGGCGCGCTGGAGGAAGGTCGAGTAGATCGCCGCGACGGGCTTGGCCCCCTGGAGCGCCAGGCCGGCCGCGAACAGGACCGCGTGCTGCTCGGCGATCCCGACATCGTAGTAGTGGTCGGGCGCCTCCTTCTGGAGGATGTTGAGGCCGGTCCCGGAGTTCATGGCGGCAGTGATCCCGACGACGCGCTCGTCGCGGCGCGCCTCGGCCGTCAGCGCCTCTCCGAAGACCGTGGTGTACTGCGGCTTCGTGGGGACGGCGCCGGGCTCCGTCTTCTTCGGCGCCGGGGCGCGATTCAGGATCGAGCCGGCTTTGGCCGCGTGCCACTTCTCCATCCCCTCGAGGCCGCCCTCCTCCGCCGGCGAGAATCCCTTGCCCTTGACCGTCTTGCAGTGCACGACCACCGGACGGTCGGCTTCGAGCGCCTCCCCGATCGCCTCGCGCAGGGCGGCCACGTCGTGGCCGTCCACCAGCCCGACGTACGCCAGGTTCAGCTCCTCGAAGAAAAGCCCAGGTGCCCAATAGGCCTTGAGCGACTCCTTGAGGATCGGCCCGAGGTGCTCGATCCGCTTCCCGATGCCGGCGGGCAGCCGGGTGAGGAACTCCTCGACGTCCTCGCGGCCCTTGTGGAGCTTCGGGTTGAGCCGGATCCGGTTGAAGTAGCGGGACATCGCCCCGACGTTGGGGGCGATCGACATGCCGTTGTCGTTCACCACGATCACGAGCGGGAGCTCCATGCCGCCCGCGTTGTGCAACGCCTCGAACGCGACGCCGCCGGTCAGCGCGCCGTCGCCGATCACGGCCACGACCTTCCCCTCCTCGCCCACGCCGTTGCGCATCGCCTCCTTCAGTCCGACCGCATAGGAGACCGAGGTCGAGGCGTGGCCGGCGCCCATGATGTCGTGGTCGGACTCGAAGATCGAGCAGAACGGGGCCAGCCCCTCGTATTTGCGGATCGTCGAGAGCCGGTCCCGCCGGCCGGTCAGCACCTTGTGGGGATACGCCTGGTGGCCGACGTCCCACAGGATCTTGTCCCGCGGGGAGTCGAGCAGCGAGTGCAGGGCCACGGCGATCTCACAGGCGCCGAGGTTGGCACCGAAGTGGCCGCCGATCTCTCCGATCGTGTCGATGATCAGCTCGCGAACCTCTTGGGCGACCTGCTGCAGCTCCGCGTCGGAGAGGCCGCTGAGATCGGCGGGGCCGTCGATCCGGTCGATCAGCTTCGTCATGCGGTGCGGGTGAGGATGTAGTCGGCGATGCGGCCCAGCTTGTTCGTGTCGCCCTCCGCCTCGGCGAGCGCCGCGCGCGCCCCCCGGTGCGACTCGCGGGCGAGCTCCCTGGCGCGCTCCAGCCCGAACGCGCTCACGTAGGTGGCCTTCCCGAGTCGTTCGTCGGAGCCGCGCGGCTTTCCGAGCTCTGCCTCGTCGCCTGTCACGTCGAGTATGTCGTCGACGATCTGGAACACCACGCCCAACTCGGCCGCGAAGCGGCGAAACGGGATTGTGGCAGGTCCGGTGCACCCGGAGGCCGCCAGCACAGAGCCCACCGAGGCGGCGATGAGCGCGCCGGTCTTGAGCTCGTGCAGCCGTCGGAGCTCCTCCTGTGCGGAGCCGCGAATGTCGAGGTACTGCCCGCCGACCATTCCCTGCACGCCGGCCGCGGCCACCAGTTCGCGCACGGCGGCGAGGACGTGGGCGGCCTCGCCCTGCTGCTCGCTGAGCGCGAGCCCCAGGGCCTCCGCGAACAGCCCGTCGCCGGCCAGGATCGCCACGTCCTCGCCGAAGGCCACGTGGCAGGTGGGCTGTCCACGGCGGAGCTCGTCGTCGTCCATGGCGGGTAGGTCGTCGTGGATCAGCGAGTACGTGTGGATCATCTCGATCGCGGCCGCCAGCGGCAGGACCTCGTCGGGGTCTCGGCCCAGCGCCTCGGCGGTGGCAAGCGCCAACACCGGGCGAATCCGCTTTCCGCCAGCAAGCAGCGAGTAGCGCATCGCCTCACCGAGGCGCTCGGTCCCGGGCTCGCGGGCGAAGACCAGGCTCTCCAGGTAGGAGTCCACGCGATCCTGGAGCTCGGTCGGATAGGTCGCCGTGACGCTCACAGCGTCCCCGACTGAGCCATGGGTCGTGTTTCGCGTGCGAAAGGCGAGCCTGGCAAGGACGCAGGGCGCTGGCGATGCCGTAGGCATCGGCGAGACCGAGGACGCAGCCGGGCGACGCCTTGCAGCCGCGAAACACGGGCGAGGGTGAAGGAGGGGGCGCTCACAGCAAGCGCTCTTGGCCCTCGGTCTCCGACACCGCACGGCTCTGGGTGTCGAGCTCGGCGCCGATCCGCCCGGCCAGCTCCGCGCACCGCTCCACGAGCGCGGCCGCCTCGTCCGTCTTCAGCTCGCCGGAGCGCAACCGCTCGGCGGCCGCCTCGAGCTCGCGAACCAGCGCCTCGACCCCCTCGCTCACCGCGATGCCATCTCCTCGCGGTGCACGGCGCCGAGGATCCCGTTCACGAACCCGGGCGCGTCGGTGCCGCACAGCTCCTTGGCGGCCTCGACCGCCTCGTCGATGGTCACTTCGGCGGGCACGTCCGGCCGGTGGAGGAGCTCGTAGAGCGCCACCCGCAGGATGTTGCGCTCGAGGGGGGCGATGCGGTCGAGCGACCAGCCCACCGAGTGCCGCTCGATCAGGGCATCCAGGGAGTCCCGCTGCGCCTCCACGCCCTCCACGAGCTCCCGCGTGAACGGGGTCGCCGCGGGGTCCAGCAGCGCGGGCGCCGGCCGACCGGTCACGTCCTCCTGGTAGAGCGCCACCGCCGCGGCCCGGCGCTGGTCCGAGCGACGCATTCCTAGGCCCGGGAGACGTACTCGCCCGAGCGGGTGTCGACCCGGACGCGGTCGCCCACGTCGACGAACAGCGGCACGCGCACGGTGACCCCGGACTCGAGGGTGGCGGGCTTGTCGCCGCCCCCCGACGCGGTGTCGCCCTTGACACCGGGCTGGGTGTCCGACACAGCCAGCTCGACTGCGCTCGGCACCTGGACGTCGGCGGGTTTCTCGTCCACGTAGAGAATGTCGACCTCCTGGTTCGGAACGACCCAGCGGAGCGACCCTTCGACCGAGCGCTCGGGGAGCGTCATCTGTTCGTAGGTCTCGACGTCCATGAAGTGGGCGTCGGAGCCGTCCGAGTAGAGGAACTGCATCCGCCGTGTCTCGGTGCGAACAGGGCGGAACTTCTCCCCGGCCCGGAAGGTCTTGTCGAGCACGGCGCCGTCCTCGGCGCGCCTGAGCCTGGTGCGCACGAACGCGCCGCCCTTGCCCGGCTTCACGTGCTGGAACTCGAGGATC
Source organism: Thermoleophilaceae bacterium (assembly GCA_035264265.1). GTDB lineage: Bacteria > Actinomycetota > Thermoleophilia > Solirubrobacterales > Thermoleophilaceae > DASXBA01. The sequence goes on along the minus strand of DATFQM010000028.1, from coordinate 9,788 downwards.
TTGAAGACCGTCCCGTCGACATCGATATGGCTGCCGTTCCTGAACTGATTTGTCGAGATCACGACCGAAGCGTAGTCGCCGACATTGATTTCGCCATCCGATGCGCTCACGCCGCGCAAGGAGGCGCGGAGCCAATGGAGCAAGATCAATCCCGGGGGAGCCGCCCCTCCTCCGCGAGCTTGTGGAGGTGCGCGCGCAGGGTCAGCTCGGCTGCGGGACGCAGGAAGGTGGGGACGTCAGACCAGGCGGCATCGAGCAGGTCGTCATTGGCTCGGAGGCCCGACTCGAGCGCGGCGAGCAGCCGCCCCTCGCGGTCGAGGCGGTGCTCTATGTATTCGTCGAGCTTCGCCCGCGGGTCCCAGACATAGGGCCCGTGGCCTGGGCAGAGCACTTCGAGGTCGAGCTTCCGCAGTCGACGGAGCGAGTCGAGGTACGCGGACAGCGAGCCCTCATGAGGGGAGATGAACACGCTCCCCTCCCCCAGCACCGTGTCGCCCGTGAAGCAGACGCCCCCGGCGGCGATCAGGCAGACGCTGTCCGGGGAGTGCCCGGGCGTCGCCAGAGCACGGAAGGGCCCCACCTCCTCTCCCTCCCCCGGCCGCACCACGGGCGCCCCGAGCGCCCCGGCGCCCTCCGCGTGGTCCAGGTGGCCGTGGGTCAGCACCACGCCCTCGATGCCGGCGGTGGCGGCCGCGCGCACGGCGTCGAGGTGCGCCTCGTCGGCCGGACCTGGATCCACCACCCAGCGCCCGACCACATAGGTGTTCGTGCCGTCGAGCGTCAACGGCGAAGGGTTGTGCGCGCGCACGCGGGTGACACCGGGGGGTTCGGCGTCCACAGGCACCTTCTACACCGTCACCCGTGCGCGCGTACCCCGAATGAGAGACGGGTTTCAAATGCCGGGGACCCGCGAACAATGGGTAGTGAGCGGAAGCGTCCGCTCGAGAGCGTTTGCGGAGAGGGTGAATGGAGGCAGGCGGTCGGACAAGCAGACCGGCAATCCCGCACAGCGACACCCTCCGATGTGGTGGGATGAGCCGGGGCGCCTCGCTCCAGAGCGGGGATAACGGATTCGATCTGGGACTGCCGGGCGGCTCCGCCGCGGCCTCCACCGCGCGCCAGGCCCTGGGGCAGCTGCCTGGCGACTTCGACGAGGCCCTGATGGGAACCATGCGGCTGCTCGTCACGGAGCTGGTGACCAACAGCGTCAGGCATGCGCAAGCGCACAGCATCTCGGTCAAGGCGGTAGTCAGAGGCTCCTCCATCTGGCTCGAGGTGAGCGACGAGGGACCCGGGTTCGACATCCAGGGTGCCTTGCACGAGGGCGCCCACCGCGACGAGTCGGGGTGGGGCCTGTTCCTGGTGGAGCAGCTCGCGAACCGCTGGGGCGTGCGGCGCGAGGATGGCGCCACGAACGTCTGGCTCGAGCTGCAGCGCTAGGGCGCTACGGAAAGACGGCCACGGTGGCCGTGAACCCGTGCACGAAGTTTCGGCCCCCCACCGGGCCGAACTCGCCGGCGCAGAAGAAGCCACCGGTGGGTGCGTGCGAGAACGCCTCGTCCACGGCGCGGGCATCGTGGTCCGGAGTACCGAACATCCCCGAGCCGCGTCCGTTGCAGGTGAACAGCAGGGCGCCCGCGGGGGGTCGGCCCAGCGCCGCTGCCTCCCGGCCGAGGGCCTCCATCAGGTCCTCGTGGGCCGCCGCGGCATCGCGAACCTGGAGGCGGAGGGTCTGCCCAAGCCGCACCCGGGTGCCCACGGTCAGCGTGCCCGCCTCCTCGTCGGCGGCGAGTATCCCCCGCACGAGGAAGTCGCCGCGCTCGTAGTCGGCCTTGTTCGGATCTGCCACCACGCCGATGAGCAGGCCATGGGCGGCCTTCCGCTGCTCGTCCGGCTCGAGCTCCGCGATCGCGCGCTTCAGCCGCTCGAGCGCGGGCTCGGATGCGAGCTCCTCGATCACGTTGCCGTCTCCCGACGTGACCGTCATCTCAGGACCTACGGGGCGGGCTCCCTGCGACACGCAGGGACGCACCCGCGCTCCGCGCAGCGCGACTCCCACTGCGCCTCCCGATACCGCCTGGTCCCCGTAGAGCAGCGCGCCGTCGTCCGAGCCGCCGCTCGCCATTCCACCGACCACCGGCAGTCCCGGCCGGGCCTCGGAGAGCTGCGCCAGCAGGGGCTCCGCCGGAAAGCTGTAGGGATCGGCGAGAAGGATCGCCGCGTCGACCTCGTCGAGGTTCGGCACCCCGGTGACCAGCACCCCCTCCTCCGCGGGCGCCACCTCCACGTGGAAGGGCTGGATCGCGGCCTCCGGCAGCGCGGCGGCCCAGACGACGATGCCGCCGTCCTCCGACTCCCTGGCCGAGCCCACGACTCCCTGGGCGCCGCAGCCGACCAGCGCCCCTGGGCGGAGGCGCTCCTGCACGGCAGCGAGACCCTCGTCGGCGTGGTCGAGGTTTCCTTCTCCGGCGAAGACGAGGGCGAGCTGGCACGGTCCGCCGCCCAGCCCCAGCGCCGCGCGGGCCGCCGTCTCAGCGAACCCGTCGACACCCTCCCTACCAAACGCTATGCCGACTCCGGCGCGTGCGTGCATGAGAGAATCTTCTCGCAGGTAGAAGACCGAGGCTAGATCTTGGCCAATTGGCCAAAGGCGTGCGGGTAACACTGCGCAAACATCGGCGCATGGCACAGCCGAGGCGTCCAGGGCGTTACGTCCTCGTACCGCGGGCCGGCGAAGAGCGCGCGCGGGCCGGCGACGAGCCGGCGCCGGCCGTGGGCGGGGCGCGAGTGCGCCGGTACAGCCTGGCGCGCGTGGCGGTAAGTCCTCGCTCCGCGCTCGGGGCGGATCGCCACGAGCGGCTCGAGCGCGTCGCCGAGCGAGGCTAGCCCAGCGACAGCTGAGGATCGTCCGGCGCCGCTCCGGGGCGCTGGCCCAGCAGCGCCTGATAGCGCTGGGCGGCGGTCGGCGCGTCGTCCCCGCGGTTGTTGTTGAAGGCCACGTGCGCCTCGCCGGCCTGCTTCGCAAGGCTGCGCGCTCGGGCCGCGATCTCCTCCAGCTCCTCGTCCTTGTAGCGCCAGCCGAACCGCTCGGCCACTGTCTTGCCGGTCAGGTAGCCCCGCTCGTTCCGACCGTGCGCGCGAAGATAGGCAAGTGAGTCGGTGGTTACCGCCTCGAGATCCGACGGCATGATCGGGACGTGGTCGGCACGCGGGGCGTCCACGCACACGAAGGCAACACCCCGCTCTGAGAACCAGGCGAGCGTCTCGTCCCGCCGCTTCTCCGACACCCAGCCGCGGTGGCGGAGCTCGATCGCCACCCGGTGGGGGCGGAGGGCGTCCACCAGCCCGTCGAGCTCGGTGAGCCGCCGCCGCCGAGGAGCGAACGCCGGAGTGAGCTGGGCCAGGAAGGCGCCCAGCTTGTCGGTCTCGGCGAGGGGGGCGACCTCCTCAACGAGCCGTCGCGCCAGAGCCTCCTCCAGCTCCTCGGTCAGCACCACGCGCCCCCGCTCGTTGGTGGTCGCCCGGTCGCGTAGGTCGGGAGGCAGCGAGTCGAGCGGTGCGGAGTGGCGCGAGAGGGCCCGGTGCACCTTCACGTCGAACACGAAGTGCTCCGGGGTCTCCTCCGCCCAGCGCCGTACGGTGTTGCGGTCGGGCACGGCGTAGAAGCTCGAGTTGAGCTCGACCATGCGGAAGTGCTTGGCATACCAAGGGAGCCGCTCGCGGGCGGGCAGGCCCGCCGGGTACCACTCCTTGACGAAGCCGGGGTCCGCCCAGCTCGAAGTGCCGACCAGGATCTCGCCCATGCGGGAATCTTGCCGAGCCGCCGCGGCGCCCGCGTGGCCACCCCCGCTCGCGGCCTCGATCGCATCCCGGAGGCACGTTCCGGATGAGTCCGGCACCGGGTCCGGGCGGTGAGGCGCTAGCGACCCCGGCGGCCGAAGCTGTGGGCCGCCGGGGCGACCGCGCGGAGGTCCCCCTCGTCCGGCTCGAAGCCGGCGCGGTCGTCGGTGCTCCACACCCGTCGGGGCTCGATATGGTGCACCTCGGCCTGGGGCAGATCGGGTCGCTCCAGCCGCTCCAGCAGGTCGACCACGACGTTGATCACGCCGTCCCGGTGCTCGAGGCGGCCCTCGGCCGCCACCAGGGGCTCGGTACGAACGGCGAGCCGGCAGCGGTCGTTGACCGGTGGGGCAACGATCAGGTTGATCGTGCCGAGCTCGTCCTCGAGCAGCATGAAGGTCATCCCATTCGCAGTGGCCGGCCGCTGGCGCGCGACCACGAGCCCCGCCACCCGCACCCGAGAGCCGTGCCGCGTCCGCTCGAGCCCGGCGCTCGTCACGTAGCGCTCGTCGAGCGTCGGCCGCAGCAACTCGAGCGGGTGCTCGTGAAGCGTCACGCCGGTCGATCCGTAATCCGCGAGCATCCGATCCCAGCTGCCGAGCTCCGGCAGCTCCGGCGCACCATGCGGATCGAGCGGCAGGGCGAGCTGCTCCCCGCCTTCCACCGGCGTGCTGGGCACGGCAACCCCGAGCAACCACAACGCCCGTCGCCGCCGGCCCTCGACGGGCCCGTCGGCGAGCTCGTCACACGCCCCGGCCCAAGCCAACCGAGCAAGCGTTTCCGCGGAAGCCCCAGACCGGGCGGCGAGATCGCCGCAGGAGCAGTAGGGGCCATTTGCCGCGAGCACCTTCACTTCGCGTTCGCGGGCCCCGTTCACGTAACCCAGACCGATCCTCACCGCCTCCCCCTCCACGGTGCAGTCGGCGGAGCTGCGCGCCACACAGGGAGGGAGCACCTCGATCTCTCGCCGCTGTGCCTCGTGCACCAGGGCGTCGGGCGGATAGAACCCCATTGGCTGCTCGTTGAGCAGCGCGCACAGGAATTCCGGCCCGTAGTGCACCCGCAGCCAGGTGGATTGGTACGCCAGCAGTCCAAATGCCGCCGAGTGCGCCTTGGGGAAGCCGAAGCCAGAGAAGCCGACGATCTGCCGCCACACCCGCTCCGCGACCTGCCGGGACGCATCTGCACCCGCGACGAACTTCTCCTCGTAGGAGCGAATCGCCGCCTCGGAGCGCTTGCGACTCATCGCCCGCCGCAGTCCCTCGGCCTCGCCGGCTGTAAAGCCTGCGAACGCCATCGCCACCTCGATCACCTGGTCCTGGAAGACGATCGCCCCGAGCGTGTCGCTCAGCACCGCCTCCAGCGAGGGGTCGTCGTAGGGCACCTGGTAGGAGGGATCCTCACGCAGGCGCTTCTTCCTCTCCACGTACGGGTGGACCGCGCCGCCGATGATGGGCCCGGGCCGCACCAGCGCCACCTGCACGGTGAGGTCGTCGAGCGACTCGGGCCGGGTTCGCTTCAGCATCTGCATCTGGGCGCGCGACTCGATCTGGAACACCCCCACCGTGTCGGCCTCCTGGATGCGCGCATAGACCTCGGGATCGTCGAAGGGGATGCGGGAGAGGTCGATCCGCTCGCCGCGCACCCGCGCGATCTGCTCCACGCAACGCTCGACCGCCGACAGCATCCCCAGTCCCAACAGATCGATCTTGAGGAAGCCGGCGTCGCCGCAGGAGTCCTTGTCCCACTGGACCATCTGGCGACCCTCCATCGAGGCGGGCTGGACCGGGCAGAGGTCGATCAGCGGCTGGGTCGAGATGACCATCCCGCCCGGATGCTGGGTCACGTGCCGGGGCAGCCCCCAGGCGTCGCGGCAGAGCTTCGTGAGCGCCTCCCAGCGCGATGTCCCGCGCGGGACGTCCTCCTCGATGTCGTTGCGATCCTTCCAGGGATCGACCGCGCGAGCCAGGCGTTCGATCTCGCCGGGCGGCAATCCCAACGCCTTCGCGAAGTCGCGCACCGCCGAACGCACCTGGTAGGTGGCAAAGGCCGCGACGAGCGCGCATCGGTCGCGGCCGTAGCGCTCGTGCACGCGCGGAATCAGGACGTCGCGGATGTCTCGGGGAAAGTCGAGGTCGATGTCCGGGAGCGCGGTGAGCTCCTCGTTGAGGAAACGGCCCAGGAAGAGCTCGTTCTCGACCGGATCGACGTGCGACAGCCCGGTCAGGTAGCAGACGATCGAGGCGACGCTCGAGCCACGGCCACGGCCCGGCGGGAGCAGGGCACGGGCGCTGTCGGGCCCCCGCACCTCGACAGCCACCTCTCGCGCCAGCTCGAGCATGTCGCGGTGGAGGAGGAAGAAGCCCGAGAGGCCGAGGTGGCGGATGACGCGCAGCTCCTCCTCCAGCCGTCGCTCCGCCTCGGCGCGCGCGGCGCGGCCGGTGTAGCGCTCTTGTAGCCGGGCGCTGCAGACGTCGGCAAGCCGGCGGTCCGCGGAACCCGCTCCGGCTGCGCTCCAGGCATCTCCATAGCCGGTGGCACCGGCCCCGTCCCCGTCACCGGAGCCCGGATAGCGGTAGCCGAGGTCCTCGGCGAGGTCGAACCGCAGCCGCTCGGCCAGGCGGCCGCTCTCGGCCACGGCGTCGGGATGCTCGCGGAACCGCTCCGCCATCCGCGACGGCGGCGCCAGCACGTGCGCGCGGTTGCCGCGCCGGGCGGGCTCGGTCTCATCGAGCGTCGCACCGAGCCGCACCGCCACCAAGGCGTCCTGCAAGGGCGTCCTGTCACGGGCGTGCGCGTGGACATTGCCGGTGGCGACGCACGGCACCCCGAGCCGCTCGGCCAGGTCGGCGAGCAGCCGGTTGCGGCGCCGGTCGCGGCGCCAATAGGGCCGTTGCAGCTCCACCCGAAAGCGCTCGGGGCCGAAGGCGCGTAGCAGCTGCCGGGCGCGGGCTGCGGCCTCTGCGTGGCGATCGCCCTCCACGAGCCGGGCCACGGCGCCGTCGCGGGCGCAGCCCGAGAGGCAGACCAGTCCCTCGGCGTTCTCCGCCAAGCTGGAGAGGGATACCCGCGGCTCCTCGTCGAGCGGGTCCTGGCCGGGCCTGCTACCGCTGCCCGGTCCCTCCCAGCGCACACCTTCGCGGGCCCAGCGACGGGTATGGGCGTGCGCGCGGGTGACGAGCCGGCAGAGGTTGGAGTAGCCGCGGCGCGTCTCACAAAGGAGCGTTACGTGCGAGCCGTCGTCGAGCGTGAGCTCGGCGCCGGTGATCGACCGGACGCCCTGGTGCTTCAGCGCCTGGGCCATCTCCATGGCTCCGTGCAGCCCGTCGTGGTCGGTCAGCGCGAGCGCCTCGTGCCCCTGCTCGGCGGCCACCGCGGCGAGCTCAACCGGATGCGACGCCCCGTCCAGGAACGAGAAGGCCGAGTGGCAGTGGAGCTCGACGTAGGACACGAACACATGTTCGCATAAACGTCGCCAGTCGCCAGTCGCCAGGGTTCGTTTCACTGCCTTTCCTGGCGACTGGAGACTGGAGACTGGCGACTGACTATTAGCCCCGTTGGACGAACCAGGATCCGCGAACCAGGTCGCGGAAGACCACCGCATTGCGCCCACCTGCCAGCACCAGCTCGAAGTAGTGGCGCCGCAGGGGTTGCTGCGTCCACCAGCGATCCTCGACCACCCACTCCTCCCGGAGCCCCTCCACCGACAGGCCGTTCAGGGCGCAGGGGATCCCTCCGGCGCCGGAGCGCACCCGCGCCGGCCTGGGGGCAGCGAGGCGGCGGGTCACCCCTCCTCCCCCAGGAACGGCGACAGCACTGCCCGGCGCTCCGGAAGGCGCGAATCGGGATCCACCTCGAGGACCCTCATGGCGGCGTCGGCTCCCGCCGCCTGACGGGCCTGGCGGACCGCCTCGCCCAGGCGGGCGCGGCGGACGGCGGCCTGCTCCTCTACGAGGTGCTCCTGCGCCTGCGCGGGGGGCCCGAACGCCTCTACCTCCACGGTTAGAGAATCGGCTGGTGCCGGCAGCTGCGAAATTCTCGATCTGAGGACGAGGTTCAGCCTCTGTGGCTCGGCGCTGGGCTCGCGCAGAGTGACCGACTCCCGCCAGGTGCCGCCCGCCACAAACCGGGCGGACAGCGCGGCCGCCCGCAGCGAGCGGCCGCGCCGCTCGCGCCTGGCGAGGAGGCGGGCCACGAGCAGCTCCAGCGCCCGCTCCAGCTGCTGCCCAGAGGCCGCCTCCGGCAGCTCGAGTCGCTCCATCACCGGCTCGGGCGGACGGCGCGGATCGAGCGGAGTGTCCCGCCCGCGGGACAGGTCGAGGGCGAGGAGGCCGGGGTGGCCGAAGCGCTCGGCAACGGCACGCGACGGCAGCTCGGCGAGCTCCCCGAGCGTGCGGATGCCGAGCCGCTCGAGGACCTCCGGTAGCGCCTGGAGCTCGGGACGGGAGCGCAGCAGCGCCACGGGGAGCGGTGCCAGGAAGTCCCGCGCCTCCGTCTCGGAGACCACGATCGAGCGAGAACGCCGCGGGCGGGCCTGGAGGGCCGCGGCGTGCGCGGCGAAGCGGCATGGCGCCGCCCCCAGGCGGACGCCGCGTCCCAACGCCCCCCGTGCAGCCTCGAGGACGCCGTTCACGTCCCCCCCGTAGAGACCCTGCAGCCCGTCGGCGGCGAAGAAGACCACCCCCGCCCGGTCCGACTCCACCGCGGCGCCGATCTCCTCGAGCCGGTCGAGCGCCGCCCCCCACAACTCACGCACTCCCTGTGGGTTGGGGGGTACGAGGCGCAGCTCGGGACAGCGCGAGAGGGCCTCCCCCAGTCGCATGCCACGGACGACTCCGTACGCCTCGGCCGCGGCCGAGGGCTCCCCCACCACCTGCTCCCTTCCGGCCTCCGGCGCGAGGGCCGTCGGGACGGCGAGGAGCGCCCTGCGGCCCCCCAGGGCGGCGACCAGCTCGAAGCGGGAGTAGAAGACGCAAACGATCATGGCGAACACATGTTCGCATATCGGGACCACTGAAAGGGAACATGCATCCGCGCGTGCGCGCACGTTATGCTCCCGCGCGGGCTGCACGTCGATATGAAGGAACCCTTCCCGGGGCACGGATACGTGAGGCGATCGCTCTCAGTCCTTCTCGTCCTACTGCTTGCCGCAGTCGTCCTCGCAGTGGTCCTCTCGGTGCCCGCTTCGGCCCAGCCCTACGAGGCCAAGGTGCGCCTCGCCGACGGCACCATCAAGACCGTCATCGTCGATCTTCCCCCCGGCGCCTCCCTGGCGGACGTCGCTGGGCTCGTAGAGGGCGAGCCGTTGGCCCTCACGCCCCTCGACACCCCTCCGGACCCCAACTCTCCCGGAGCGCCGCCCGCCGGAAATACCCCCTCAGCCCCGTCCCCCGCAGCGCCCAACAAGGGTCCGAACGGGGACGACGAGCAGTCTCAGCCGCCGGCCCGCGAGCGCCCCAAGTCGCGGCCCAAGCGAAAGCGCACCGTCAGCAAGAAGCGCTCACCGCGCAAGCCTAAGGCTCGACCTAAGCACAAGCGTTCTCATCCTGTCGGCGGTGGCCTCGTCGGCGGTGGCCGTCGCAGCCCGATCCGGCGCCCCGACACGTCCCCGACTCCTAGCAGCCCCGGCTTCGTCGACGCCCTGCCCGGCCCCTCTACGCGGAGTGGGGTGCCGAACTTCATCATCCGCAAGTTCCGGGTGCCGGTGTTCCTGCTGCCGATCTACCAGGCGGCGGGGATCCAGTACGGGGTGCGCTGGGAGATCCTGGCGGCGATCAACGAGATCGAGACCGACTACGGCCGCAATTTGAACGTGTCGACGGCGGGGGCGGTGGGCTGGATGCAGTTCCTCCCCTCGACCTGGCGCCGCTACGGGGTGGACGGCAACAAGGACAAGCGCCAGGACCCCTACAACCCGGTGGACGCCGTCTTCGCCGCGGCCCGCTACC
>DATFQM010000027.1:0-4467 GCA_035264265.1 Thermoleophilaceae bacterium | reverse complement strand
GCCACTAGCCTGGCGGACCAGCTCGTCGTCTCGCCGCAGACACCAGCCTCTGTCGCTGAGCGCCGAGAAGAACTCCGGCTCTCGTTCAAATGGGATCACGAGGCAGTCGCCGCTGACCGCCGAGAACTCGACGGCTCCGAGCGCTTGCTGGATGTCCTTCGGGATGAGGTCGAGCATCTCCTGCTGCGGCCACTCAGGCCAATCGTGATCTGCGAGCGGCCCCACTTTGTCCCCATCGAATGGCTCATCCGAGCCGGGCGGCTCATCGAAGTGGGCCATGAAGTCCTCGTAGTCCGTAGCCGAGATCCTTGCGCGAAGCTCCCCCCAAGTCGCCGCTTCGGCGATAGCCGCGTGGATTCGACGGAGTTGTTGCGCCCGGCCCTCCGATAGGGCGATCAGGTCACCGTTGAGGATGCCGTAGACGAGGACATCTCCTTGCGAGGATGGCGCGCTCATTGTGAGGACCGCGAAATCTATGACATCCCATCTCCGGACTTTGGAGGCGGCAGGCCGTTCGTGCTGCCATCGCTCAACCATCCCGGCGCTGGTGCACGGCTTGCCCTGAGCCGTAGGCTCCGGCCCACATGTAAGGGCCGGGACGGGCGATGCTGATGCGAGCGCGGCTTCTTCATGAACGCCGACGCAAACTCCCAGCCATGGACGGCGACGGGAGTGGTGGACCCACGTTCGCTTCCCAGACTCCGGGCTTCGCGGGACGGGGCTTGGCGTCGAAGGCGGCGGAGGCCGAGATCCGGGCCGCTCTCAAGCAGGGTGAGACCACGATGCCTCTCTGGGACATCTCGCTCGACCGTGAGATCGCGCTCGGCTGCGGGCCACCGGTTTCTGCTGGGCTCGAACGGCTTCTTCGGTAAGCGCGCGGCGCGCGAGTGGGCGCGAGCCGTGGGTACGGCGTGGGCACGGAGGAGGGGATTCGTAGGCGTCGAGTGTCGTCTACTGACGCTTCCGCTCACCGAGCCGATTTCGTCGCGATCCCGCTCTAGAGCGGGATTCCGCTCTACGGAGCGGCGAAGGAATCGAACCTTCCAAGCGGAGGGCTGCTCCGCCCCAACGGCTTTGAAGGCCGCGTGGGCCACCAGACCCCTGCCGCTCCACAGGCCTGATGCTACGCGCCGCGATGCGTCGCCGGCCGTCGGTCGCGAGCTATTCGCCCAGCCAGCGGGCGAAGTGGAGCGAGGTCACCGCGAGTCCCTGGTTGAGGTAGAGACGGTGGGCGTCGGTGCGCTCCGGGCCGAACCCCGACTGGAAGGACCCGCAGCCGAGCCGTACGGCCTCCTCGTGGAGCCACCTCATCAGCCGGCGCACGAGCCCCAGCCTCCTCGCGCGCGCCGCTGTGGAGAGTTCGTCCACATAGAGGTGGAAGCCTCAGGCGAGGTTGTGAGCGGTGCGGAAGCCCGCCACCGCGGCGGCCCGACCGCCCCCCGCCGGCAGCGCCGCGACGAGACGATAGCCCTCCGGCCGCTGCTGCCCGTTCACCCGCTCGACGAATCTCTCGCGGCTCTCGAGCTGGCGACGCAGCTCCCGCATCGATTCGAAGGCGAGCACTGTCTCGTCCGGCGCGAGCTCCCGTACTCGAAGTCGCTTACCCGGGCAAGCCGTGCTCCAGCGCGCCCTTGACCGCGGCGTCGACGGCGTTCAAACGGTAGAGCGCGAGCGCCTCGGCGGAGCGGAAGCGGCGTCCCGGAAGGCCGTCGGAACCGTGGTGGGAGAGGACGCAATGCGAGAGGGAGAGCAGCTTGCCCGCCGGGAAGGAGCCGAGCCGAGCCGCCCGGGCGGCGAGCAGCTGCTGCCCGAGGAGCAGGTGTCCGAGCATGGCACCCGCCTCGCTCGGAGCGATCTCGGCGCCTAGCTCGAACTCCCGCGTCTTGCCGACGTCGTGGAGGACAGCCGCGGAGAGGAGGAGGTCGGAGTCGAGTCGCGGATGGAGCTCGCAGGCTTCCTGCGCGAGCATCGTGACCGCCACCGTGTGCTCCAGCAGCCCGCCGAGATAGGCATGATGGCCGGCCCGCGTACAGGGGGCCTGGCGAAGCTCTGCGCGGAAGCGGTCGTCTCCCAGGAACGCGTCGAGGAGGGCACGATAGTCCCGGTCGTAGACCTCGCGGGCCAGGTGCTCCAGGAAGCCGTCGAGCTCGTCCACGTCCCGGTAGGCGACGGGCAGGAAGTCTCGGGGGTCCGCGGCGTCCTCGGCACGTCGGATCGCCCGCAGCTCCACCTGCAGCTCGCCGCGGAAGCGCTCCACGCGCCCGGTCACCCACACGAGGTCGCCGCGCTCGAACTGCCCCGAGAGGAAGTCGACGTCGCGAAAGCCGCGGGCCGGGATGGAGCCGGTCCGGTCGCGCAGCTCGACCGCGAGGTACGGCGACCCGTTCCTGGCCGTGAGCCGGTCCTTGCGAGAGCAGGCGAACGTCCCCTCGAGCTCCTCTCCGGCGCGCAGCTCGGCGACCGTGGTGCGCTCCCTGAGGGCCGTCTCCACGCGCTGCATCTTGAGCGTGACCCCGGACGCCGCCGTGTGCCGGCTCCTCCACTCGGGTACCGTGAGAGGCGCGATGGCGGACGTGATCTGGAGCGAGAGACCCAAGCTCCGCGCTCCCGTGATGGTGTGCGCGTTCAAGGGCTGGAACGACGCGGGGGAGGCGGCCACAGCCGCGCTGTCGTTCATACGGGGCCAGTTCGAGTGCAGCGAGGTCGCTCGCATCGCTCCCGAGGAGTTCTTCGACTTCACCGCCGTGCGCCCGACGGTGCGCCTTACCGAGGGCCGGACGCGCACGATCGAGTGGCCCACCACCTCAATCTCCGCTGCCGAGGTGCCCGGTGCCGAAGGCGACCTCGTGATGCTCCAGGGCGTCGAGCCCTCATTGCGCTGGGGGCGCTTCACGGAGGCAATCGTCGACGTGGCCAACGAGCTGGGCGCGCGGATGGTCATCACCCTGGGCGCGCTCCTCGCGGACGTGCCGCACAGCCGGCCGGTGACGGTCACGGGCATCGCGTCCGACGAGTCCCTCGTCGAGAAGCTCGGCTTCGAGCGCACGAGCTACGAGGGCCCGACCGGGATCGTGGGCGTGCTCCACCACACCCTGGCGAAGGCGGGCATGAGCTCCGCCAGTTTCTGGGCCTCGGTCCCTCACTACGTGGCGGCGGCGCCCAACCCCAAGGTCGCGCTGGCGCTCCTGCGCGCCTTCGAGGGGACAGCCGGCGTGGCCGTGGAGGCGTCCGAGATGGAGGAGGCGGCGCAGAGCTACGAGCAGCAGGTCAGCGCGGCGGTGGCGAGCGATCCGGAGGTCAAGGCGTTCGTGGAGCGCCTGGAGAACGCCATGGACGAGGTCCAGTCCGAGAGCTCCTCCGAGGAGCAGATCCCCTCTGCGGACACGATCGCGAGGGACTTTCAGCGCTTCCTCCGTCAGCGCAGACCGAACGGTCCGAAGGGCCCGGCTTAGCCACGTCCCAGGAGACGCTCGCACGTGTCCGAATATCGTCAGCAGGCCTACCTCGATGCCCCGCTGGAGGTGGTGTGGGGACTCGTCGGCACGCCGAGCCGCTATCCGGAATGGTGGCCCCGGGTGATCGAGGTGCGCGGCGAGCGCTTCGAGGAGGGCGACGAGTACGCGCAGGTGACGAAGGACCCGACCAGCACGGTGGATTCGAGCTTCTTGCTCGAGCGGCGCGACGACCTGCGTGAGATCCGGATGAGCTGCCAGTTGACGGGCGCCTATGCCCACTGGCTGCTCACGCCCGCCCAGGGCGGCACCTTCGTCGAGCTGGAGATGGGCATGGAGCCCAGGCGGCTCCGCCTCCGACTCTTGGACCTGGCGATCGGCCGGCGCTACTTCCGAAGCTGGAGCGAGCAGTCTCTCGCGGCCCTGAGCGAAGCAGCTGGGGCTCTGGCTACTTCTCGGCCGCCGGGCAGATGATCCGGTAGTCGCAGAAGGAGCACACCTCGTAGGAGGGCTTCGGCTCGAACTCCTGCTTCATGATCCCGTCGGCGATCTCGGTCACGGTGGCCTTGACCCGCTCCAGCTCCTCCGGCGAGTGCTCCACGGGAACCTTCTCGCCGGTCAGCACGAACAAGTAGCTCTGGGCGGAGGTCTCGAGGCGCCATGACTCCCGGGCGCCCATCTGGTAGAGCGAGAGCTGCACGTCCTCGCGCAGCTCGTCCGCGCTCTTCGCCTTGCCGGTCTTGTAGTCGATCAGCTCGTACGAGCCGTCCGGGCGGCGGTCGACCCGGTCGACCCGTCCGCGCAAGAGGTGGTCGCCCAGCCTGAAGGCAAAGCTGCGCTCGAACCAGACGGGCTCGGCCTCGCTCGCCCGGTCCTCGTTCCAGTAGCGCTCGAGCGCCTCAACGGCTCGCCCGCGGAACTGCCGCTCGTCGTCCGAGTCGCCGAAGCCCGCGCGCCGCCAGGAGCCCTCGAAGAGCTCCATCAGCTGCTCGAGGGAACCGCCGCCCGTCGAGTG
>DATFQM010000026.1:0-23120 GCA_035264265.1 Thermoleophilaceae bacterium | reverse complement strand
CTTCGACTCGAAGTCGGCGGCGCTCGCCCACTACCGCGACGTGATCGAGCCGGAGCTACGCGGCGATCCGGTACCGGCCCCCGACCTCACGCTCGCCGAACTGGTCGAGGTCTACTTGGAGCGTCATGCCGCAACGGTCAGGCCGCGCACCATCGAGGTGCTGCGCGAACGGCTGGCCTACGCGGTGCGGGCCTTCGGGAGCGTGCCGCTGAGCGACTTCGAGCGGATGAGCGGCGAGGTCGCCTCCTGGCGCGCAACGCTGCCCGAACGCTCCCGGTACGCGATCACATCGGCCCTCAGACAGGCGGTCGGCGCGGCCCTCCGCTGGGGCTACATGGGTGCGAACCCGGCGAAGCTGGCCGGTCGCAACCCCCAGCCGCCGCCGAGGTCGGTGCGCGCGTTCACCCCGGAGGAGGTCGAGGCCATCGCGGTCGAGCTATCACCCGTGTACGGACCGCTACCCGCCTTCGCCGCCGCTACCGGGCTACGCCCCGAGGAATGGCAGGCAGCGCCGCGACATTGACCGCACTGGAAGGGTGCTCAGCGTGGGGCGGACTGTCTCGTCGAGTGAGGTCGTGGAGCTTGGCAAGACCACCCGCAGCCGCCGTCAGGTGCCGCTCTCCCGTCGCGCCTTGGACGCGCTCGATGGGCTGCCGCCGAGGCTGGACACGCCGCTGCTGTTCCCGGCCAAGGGCGGTGGGCTGATGAACCTCGACAACTTCCGTGGCCGCGAGTGGGCACCGGCCATCGAGGCAGCCGGGATCAGGAGGCCCGCCCGCATCTACGACCTGCGCTCGACGTTCGCCTCGGACGCGCTGGCCGCTGGCGTGTCGGTCTTCGAGTTGGCGCGGATCATGGGGACAAGCGTGCTGATGATTGAGCGCCATTACGGCGCGCTCCTAGACGGCGCTGGCGCGGGGATCGCCGCCCGACTGGACGCGTACACCAGCCACGCCCAATAATCGTCGGCAGGAGAGAGTCTCGTCAGAGTATGAGGCTCACGCTGGTCATCATCACGGCCCTTGCGCTAGCGTCGCTGCTCGCCGCCTGCGGTAGTGGGTCCGAAGACTACGGGTGTGGTAGCTCCGAAGACTACGGGTCTGACGCCTACTACGACTGCATCAACCGCAGGATGAGACAACAGCAAGCCGAGGAGTTCGGCCGCTTCGACCGTGGTGACGTGGTGGCGACCTACTGCGCGTTCGGCGCTAAGAGCAAAGCTCAGTACCGAGGCTTCCGCGATCACGTCCCCTTCGCCTACGTGAAGGCGCATCGGCGCACGAGCAGGGCCGCTCGGTATGCACTGGATTGGCTGGGCGAGCCGCTGGATGAGCCGCGGCCCAGCCGAGACGTTGACTCAATCGCCCTGCCCGCCTGGCGCCACAAGCGCTTCGAGCACCTGCCCGAGCGAGCCTCCCAAGTGGGCGGCTACGACTTCTCCCGCTGAGACGTTTGGGCGTCTATTGGGCGACGACGAGGAGCACCTACGGGCGTCCTCCCGCTTTGGAGATGGGCAGTTGCAGGGAATACGTGCGATGGGCGGTGCCTGGCTCGAACAGGCGACCTCCTGCTTGTAAGGCAGGCGCTCTCCCAACTGAGCTAACCGCCCTGCGAGCGAGTCTATCGTCGGTCCGCCGCTGTCCACCTAGTATCCAGCGCGTGAGCTCGCGTCTTTTCTGGTTCTCCCTGGCGGTGCAGGCGGCCGGCGTCGTCGTGCTCTCCGGGACCCTCATAGCTCTTCCCCTGTCCCACGATTTCTTCGAGGACTGGGGCTTCCTGGTCGGTCCGGTCGCCTGGGTGACCTGCTCGTACCTCACCGCGCGGGTCCTCACGCTGCCCTTCGGCTACGTACTGTTCGCGGCCCTCGCGGGCGGCGTCGCCGGAGGCATCGTCTCGCTGGTGACGAGCCACTGGCCAGGCGTCGCGGCGGCGCTGCTGGTGTTCGCGGCGTCGTGCGGGAGCTACCAGCCCGAGGGCAAGGGCGAGCTGGCGTAGGGCTAGCCCGCCTCAGTGATGGATGGGGGCGACGGGATTCGAACCCGCGTCATCCGGCGTGAAAGGCCGGCGTCCTCGACCACTAGACCACGCCCCCGACCTCTCCGATTCTAGGCCGGTCCTGTCCGTCCGAGCCCGGCCCTCCTCTCGAACGTGTGTTCGTATGAGTACTGGAAGTCCCGAAAAGGAAGGTCCCGAAAACCACAGGAGCGGGCGGAAGCCCGGCGGCTTCGGTCGAACGGTGTCGCTACAAGAGGATCGCTGAGGCTCTGGGGGGTCTCACCCGCCAGCGGCTTCGGCTGGACACGGGACATCGTCCTCACCGAGCGCCGCGCCGACGATCTGAACGGTTTGGCGCAGCGCAGGAGCACGGCCGCATGGTCCCGACGCTGCCGCGGGCGCCGAGCCGAGCACCAGGACGAAGGCAGAGCACAGGCGAGGCGCGGCGACCCCCTCCACCTGGCGGGCTGCATGCTCTGCTGGGCAGAGGGATCAAAGAAGCGGAACCAGGTCGTATTCGCCAACTCCGATCTGTCGATGGTTGTCCTATTCCGTCGCTTCCTGACGGAGACCCTCGTGGTACCCCCTCAATGACATCAGCATCCGGCTCAACGTCAATACCAACAACGGTCTCTGCATCGAGGAGATCGAGCGGTAGTGGCTCGAGTGGCTCGAGTGGCTCGAGCTGCCTCCGAGCTGCGTTCGGAAGCACGTGCTCAACCACATGCCCAACTCGAGCAGCGGCAGGGCCCGGAACAAGCTTCCCTACGGCGTCTGCACGATCCGCGTGACCAGCACGCGGGTCGTGCAGCACATTTTCGGCGCGATCCAGGAGTACGGCAGCTTCGATGAGCCGGCCTGGCCGGACTGACCCACTGGTCGCGCGGCGGCAAGGACGCCTGCGGGGCTGGCGTACGAGGCGACGCCGGCGGGGGTGGCTGCGATGAGCCCGCGCCCGAGGGCGAGTCCAGGACGGCCGCTTCGACGACCCCGCGTGGCTCGGCTGACGTTCGGGATGGGCCGTGTAGGACTCGAACCTACAACCTCGGGATTAACCTGCCGCACCGGCTTTCACCGGCCGCGCCCGTGACGGGTCGCGTTGCGGTCTGGACCATCTCTTCACCCTCGGCTCGACGTTAGGGTGGGCAGCGTATGGCCTCTGAGGGCTCCCCCGGTGGGGTTGCCTGCTGATAGCCCAATCCTGAGGATTGTCACGCTTCGGTACCTCAGGCTCTCAGGGTGTTCCAGCAAACAGCTGCCGACTGACCAGCGGTTTCCCTGCTGGCGCTCCATCACTGAAGTCCCTCGCTCTACCAATTGAGCTAACGGCCCTGAGAGGCGAGTCTAGCTCCGCGGGATACGGGTCCCGCGCTTCCGTTCAGGCGGCCCGCGGGTGGTCCCAGGCTGTGAGGACCGCCTCCAGCAGCCCTGGGAAGCGTGCGTCGAGGTCGTCGCGGCGCAGCGACTGGAGCCGCTTGCGCCCCTCCACGCGGGTTTTGACGACACCGGCCTCGCGCAGCACGCGAAAGTGGTGGGAGAGCGTGGCCTTGGAGAGGCCGATCTCGAAGCGGCCGCACGACCACTCCTGCCCCGTGGCCAGCCGGCGCGCGATCTCGAGTCGGGCCGGATCGCTCAGCGCGTGCAGCACGGCGGAGAGCTCGAGCTCGGCGCGCGGAGGATTATGCGGCTCTCTCATCGCTCCCCTTGCAATCCTAGACGGTCGGTTCGAGATCCATCGAAATTCCGATCATGCGTCCTAGTGGCGGAAGTGGCGCCGGCCGGTGAACACCATCGCCACCCCCGCCTCGTCACAGGCCGCGACCACATCGTCGTCGCGCTGCGAGCCGCCCGGCTGGATGATCGCCCGCACGCCGGCGTCGATCGCCAGCTGGGGACCATCGGCGAACGGGAAGAAGGCGTCGGAGGCCATGACGGCACCCTGGAGGTCGATCTCGGCGGCCCGGGCCTTGTCAACCGCGATGCGCACCGAGTCCACGCGGCTCATCTGGCCGGCGCCGATCCCCGCCGTGGCGAGTCCCCGGGCGAGGACGATCGCGTTCGAGCGGACGTGCTTGCAGGCCCGCATCGCGAACACAATCTCGCCCCACTCCTCCTCCGTTGGCTGGCGCTCCGTGGGGACGCGCATCTCTTCCCGCAGCTCCAGCGCCGTGTCGCGCTGCTGGACGAGGATGCCCCCGCGAACCCGCTTCATGTCGTGCTCGCTGACCGGCGTCCCCCCGCGCTCCCTGTCCTCGAGTATCCGCACGTTCGGCTTCTGCTCGAGGACCTCTAGGGCGTCGGGGTCGAACCCGGGCGCGTAGACGAGCTCGACGAAGATCTCGTGGAGCTTCTCGGCGAGCGCCCTGTCGACGTTGCGATTGAAGCAGTAGACGCCGCCGTAGGCGCTCATCCGGTCGGTGGCGAAGGCCTTGTCGAAGGCCTCTCCCAGCTCGCTGCCCGCCGCGCAACCGCACGGGTTGTTGTGCTTCATGATCGCCACCGCCGGCACCTCGAACTCCTCGACCAGGCGGCGCCCGGAGTCGAGGTCGAGCAGGTTGTTGAAGGAGAGCTCCCGGCCGTGGAGCTTGGAGACCATCGACAGGAGGTGCGAGGGGACGCCGGTCTCGGCGTAGTAGGCGGCGCGCTGGTGGGGGTTCTCGCCATATGCGAGATCGAGCACCTTCTCGAATGCTTGGGCGTATCGCGCCGGGAACTCCTCTTCGCGTTCGGCGAACCAGCGCGAGATCGCGGCGTCGTAGCGCGCGGTATAGGCGAAGGCCTCCATGGCGAGCGACTCGCGCGTCCGCTCGGACAAGCGGCCGTCGCTCGCCCGGAGCTCCTCGATGACGGCGTCGTAGCTCTCGGGCGATGTGACCACGGCGATGTAGGGATGGTTCTTGGCCGCGGCACGGATCAGGGTGGGACCGCCGATGTCGATGTTCTCGATCACCTCGCCCTCTGACAGGCCCCGCGCTGAGGAGACGCGCTCGAACGGATAGAGGTTCACGCAGACGAGGTCGATGGGCTCGATCCGGTGATCGTGGAGGGTCTCCACGTGGTCCGGGTTGGAACGCACCGCAAGAAGGCCCGCGTAGATTCGCGGGTTGAGCGTCTTGACCCTCCCGTCGAGGATCTCCGGGAAGCCGGTGTAGTCCTCGACCGGACGCGTCTCGACGCCCTCGATGCCGAGTTCCCGGGCGGTGCCCCCGGTCGAGACGAGCTCCACACCCAGCTCCAGCAGCCCCCGCCCGAAGTCCACGAGCCCGCGCTTGTCGGAAACGGTCAGCAGGGCGCGGCGGACCCGCACCTCTCCGGGCGGCGCGGGCTCGGCGCCCCGATACTCAGCCGCCTTCGTCATCGATCCGAACCAGCCGCGGGTTGTCCAGGTCAAGGTGCACCCTGCCGGCCGCGATCATCCGCACCGCCTTCGGAAGCAGCCGGTGCTCGATCTCGTGGACGCGCTCCTCGATCTCTGCGATGCGGGAAGGGTAGGAGAGCCCGAACGCCTCCTGCAAGATGATTGGCCCGTGGTCCACCTCCTCGTCGACGAAGTGGACCGTCACCCCGGTCACCTTGACCCCGTGCTCTAGCGCCTGCTGCACGGCGTGGACTCCAGGGAATGCCGGCAGCAGGGCGGGGTGCACGTTGACGATCCGGTTCCGGTAACGCCGGATGAACTCGGCTCCGAGCACCTCCATGAAGCCCGCCAGCACCACAAGGTCTATCTTCCGCTCGTCCAGCCAGTCCGCGAGCGCGCGGTCGCGGGCCGCGCGATCGGGGTGAGCCGCGAGCTCGAACACCGCCGTCTCCACGCCGGCGCCGGCGGCCCGCTGGAGGCCGGGCGCGTCTCGGCGACTCGAGCCCACGCACGCCACCTCGATGCCCTCCCGACGGTGAACGGTGTCGAGAATCGCCTGAAGGTTCGTCCCCTCGCCCGAGATCAGGACGGCAACCCGGAACGCCATCAAGCGGCGGCGGCAGGCAGCAGCACCGGGTACGGCCCGCCGCTCGTCTCGATGCGGCCCTCGTCGATCAGCGCGTCCACGCGGGCGAGGATGTCGGCGCGGCGCATTTGGGCGGACACCCCGTAGGCGGGCAGCCCGTCGTAGGAGTTGCGCCGGATCTTCTGCGTGCGGGCGCCGTGAAGGATCTCGGCGCAGGTGGTGCGTCCGACCGCCGGCCGCGCCATCCGCGCGACCGAGACGATCGCCTCGTCGAGGCCCTCGAACGCGACGGGCTCCGCGGGCGGCGCTGCGGGCACGAGACCGGGGTCGCACGAGTCGCAGCAAGCGCCGGGCCGGCGCTGCGGCTCGGAGCCGTCACCGAAGTGGCGGAGGATCGCCTCCCTCCGGCAGGAGTCGCGCTCTACGTAGGCCCAGATCTCGCGGTACTGGCGCCAGCGGGCCCGAGCGGCCTCCTCGATCGAGGCCCGGCAGCGCAGCTCCGCCTTGCGGTCGAACGGGCCGGCCAGACGGCCCGTGACGCGGTCGGGGACCGAGGGAGTCGGCTGGAGGACGCCGGCGCGAGTGAGATGGCCGAGCAGCGACCGGAGCCTGTCACGGTCGCCGCCGAGGTCGCGCGCGACCTCGGCGGCGTCGAGCGAGTAGCGGCCGTCGCCGTCGGCTGTCGCTGCGAAGCGGTCGGCCAGCCAGCCTGGTAGCCCGTCCTCGACTTCGTCCGACTTGATGAAGTGGACATGGAGCGCCTTGTCGCGGTTCTCCGCCACGAGCAGCGCCCGTGCGGGACCGCCGTCGCGGCCCGCCCGGCCCGCCTCCTGGTAGTAGGCCTCGAGTGACGTGGGCACGCTGGCGTGCACGACCGTCCGGACGTTGGACTTGTCGACGCCCATGCCGAAGGCGTTGGTAGCGACGATCAACGGCACCTCGTCGGCAAGGAAAGCGCGCTGCACCTCGGCGCGTCGCTCGCGCTCGAGGCCCGCGTGATACGGGCGGGCCTCGACCCCGAGCGCCGCGCCCAGCTCCTCTGCCAGCTGCTCGGAACCGGCCCGAGTCCCGGCGTAAACGATCGACGGCAGCGATTCCTCCCTCCGCAGCGCCTCAGCGATCAACCGCCGCTTCTCGTGGCCCGCCGGGCGCGCCACGGCGAAGGCGATGTTGGGCCGGTCGAACCCGGTGGCCACCCGCAGCGGCTCGCGCAGGCCGAGCCTCCCCGCCACGTCCTGCGCCACGCGCGGGGTGGCGGTGGCAGTGGACGCCACCAGCGCCCGCGCGCCCAGGGCCCTGGCGGCGTCGGCCAGCCGGAAGTAGTCGGGGCGGAAGTCGTGGCCCCACTGAGAGACGCAATGGGCCTCGTCGACGACGAACAGTCCGATGCTGGCCTTCCTCATGTGATCCAAGAAGCCCAATGCCGCGAACCGCTCCGGCGCCACGTACAGCAGGCGGAGCTCGCCGGCTGCCGCGCGGCGCACCGCCTCCGAGTTCGCGGCGGCGTCCTGCTGCGCATTGACCAGGGCCACCCGCGCGCCCAGGCCGCGCACCCGCAGGGCATCGACCTGATCCTGCATCAGCGCCACCAGCGGCGAAACCACCACGGTCAGGTCGTCGCGCAGCAGCGCCGGCAGCTGGTAGCAGAGCGACTTGCCCGATCCCGTCGGCATGACGACCAGCACGTCCTGATCCGCCAGAGCGGCGCGACACGCCTCGAGCTGTCCGGGACGGAAGTCCCGGAAGCCGAAGTGCTCGCGGAGTGCACGGACGAGGTCCACGGCGGCCACCCTAGCGGCGCTCGCGGCGGGAGCCGAGGCGCTGTGACGAAGCTGTTGCAGAACCGATAAAGCCGTCCCTACAATCACCGCACGGCAACGGAACCGGCACAGACACCCGCTCCGATGACCCGGGTGGAGGCGTCGGAGTCGATCACGCCCGAGGAGCTGCGGCTGGCCACACGCAATCACGGGCTGCCGCTGGAGGCGCTGGCCTACGACGTCACCCCGGTCGGCCTCCACTACCTGCTGATCCACTACGACATTCCGGTCGTGGACCCGGCGGCCTGGCGGCTGTCGGTGGGTGGGCGGGTGGAGCGCGAGCTCGAGCTCTCGCTCGACGACGTTCGCGCCAGGCCGGCGGTCACGCAGGCCGTGACGATGGAGTGTGCCGGGAACGGTCGCGCGCGCCTGGCGCCGCGGCCCGTCTCGCAGCCCTGGCTCGTCGAGGCCGTCGGTACGGCGGAATGGACGGGCACCCCGCTCCGTCCCCTGCTGGAGGAGGCTGGGGTCGGGGAGAGCGCGGTCGAGGTCCTGTTCAGCGCCCTTGACCGCGGCGTGGAAGGCGGGGTCGAGCAGCGATATGAGCGCAGCCTGCCGCTCGCCGACGCGCTTCGCGACGAGGTGATGCTCGTCTACGCCGTCGGAGGCGAGCCGCTGCCGCCCCAGCACGGCTTCCCGCTGCGGCTGGTCGTGCCCGGCTGGTACGGAATGACCAACGTCAAGTGGCTGGAGCGAATCACCGTTCTCGACCAGCCCTTCGAGGGCTACCAGAACTCGTGGAGCTACCGGCTTCGCCAAACGCCCGAGGACGCTGGCGAGGCGGTCTCGCGCATGCGGCCGCGTGCGCTCATGGTCCCGCCGGGCATCCCGAACTTCGGAACCCGAGCGCGGCACGCCGGCCTGGGGCCGCACACGATCACCGGCCGCGCGTGGTCGGGCGGCGGAGAGATCGAGCGCGTCCAGCTGAGCGACGACGGAGGCTTCTCTTGGCACGACGCGCAGCTGGGTCCCCAGGTCTCCCGATGGGGCTGGCGGGCCTGGCGCTGGGAGTGGCGCCCTCGCACGCCCGGCGATTACGAGCTCTGCTGTCGAGCGACGGATTCCGCCGGCGACAGCCAGCCGCTGGAGGGCCCCTGGAACCTGCACGGCTTCGCCAACAACGAGGTCCAGCGGGTTCCCGTGACGATCGAGAGCGCCTAGTATCGACGCACTGGCGATCGGGGGGCGTCTGCAATCGAGGAGATCGCAGATGGAGGAGAAACGCCTGGAGTCGGCACCACTCTTCACCGGACTGGGCAAGAAGGAGCGCAAAGCGCTGGCCACGAGGACCGACAGGCTCGAGGTGCCGGAGGGCAAGCAGCTCGCTCGCGAGGGGGACTTCGCCTACGAGTTCTTTGTGATCACGAAGGGGACGGCCGAGGTGACCCACGGAAGCGACCACGTGGCCGACCTCAGCCCTGGCGACTTCTTCGGCGAGATGGGCATCCTCGGCCACCAGCGCCGCGTCGCCACCGTAACTGCGACCTCCCCGATGGAGGTGATCGTGATGACCGAGCAGGCGCTCCGCTCGCTGAACCGGGAGGAGCCAGAGGTGGCGCGGCGCCTCGAGCAGGCGATCCAGGAGCGCCTAGCGGCCAGCGGCAGTTAGCTCTTCGAGAGCGAACTTGCCGTTCGCCGAATCGGTCCGCTCGAGCGGATACCTGCCCGAGAAGCAGGCGTCGCAGTGCGTCTCGCGCGTGGAGCGGATCGCCTCGTACACGCCGCCCAGCGACAGGTAGGCGAGTGAGTCGCAGTCGAGCTCATTCGCCACCTCCTCCACCGTGCGCTCGTGGGCGACCATCTCCTCGGCCGTGGACATGTCGATGCCGTAGTGGCAGGGATGCCGGATGGGCGGCGCCGAGATTCGCATGTGCACCTCGGTGGCCCCCGCGTCGCGCAGCATCTTCACGATCTGGCGTGTCGTATTGCCTCGCACGATCGAGTCGTCGACCACGACTATCCGCTTGCCCTGCACGACCTCTCGCAACGGGTTGAACTTCATCCGCAGCCCGTGCTTGCGCAGCTCCTGGCCCGGCTGGATGAACGTGCGCGCCACGTATCGGTTCTTGATCAGGCCGTCGTCGCGCGGGAGGCCCGAGGCCTTGGAGTACCCGGCCGCGGCGGGGTTGCCCGAGTCGGGTACCGCGATCACCACGTCGGCGTCCACCGGCGCCTCGCGCCAGAGGATCTCCCCCATCTTGCGGCGTGAGACCTGGCTGCGGTTGCCCTCGAGGACCGAGTCGGGTCGCGCGAAGTAGATGTGCTCGAACACGCAGAACGCCTTGCGCTCCGACGGCACCACCTGACAAGCCTCGATGCCTCGTTCGCCGAGCGAGACCATCTCCCCCGGCTGAACCTCCCGTAGCAGCTCGCCGCCGATGATGTCGAAGGCACAGCTCTCGGAGGCCACGCAGTAGCGGTCGCCGAGGCGCCCGAGGGCCAGCGGCCTGAGTCCCGCGGAATCGCGAAAGGCGACCACCGACTGAGCGGTCATCACCACTGTCGAGAACGCACCTTCGAGCCGGGGCACGATGTCAGCCACGGCGTCCTCGATCGTCTCGGCCTCGTGCCGCGAGAGCAGCGCGGCCATGATCTCCGAGTCGGACGTGCCCCGGAAGGAGACGCCCTCGTCCGTCAGCCGCGAGTGCAGCTCGACAGCGTTGATCAAATTGCCGTTGTGCGCGAGCGCCACCCGGCGGCGGTCCGAGCGCCAGACCGGCTGGGCGTTCTCCCACGCCGAGGAGCCGGTCGTCGAGTAGCGGACGTGCCCTACCGCAAGCTCGCCCTGCAGGGCCTTCAGCTTGTCCTCGTCGAAGACCTGCGAGACCAGCCCCAGGTCGCGAACCGTCATGATCTGGCCGTTCTCGCTCGTCGCAATACCGGCCGACTCCTGGCCTCGGTGCTGGAGCGCATAAAGCGCGAAGTAGGCGAGCCGCGCGACGTCGGACTCCGGTGCGTAGACGCCGAAGACGCCGCATTCGTCGCGCGGGCCGTCGCGATCGGGGATCGGAGCTGAAGAGGTCATCCGAAGCGGCCGGCGAGAAATCCAAAATCCAGAGGCAGAAACGCCGAGCGGATTGCCGCCGGCCACTATTCGCAAGGGTACCAGTGGGGTCCGGCGTCATCGGCGGACGGCGAAACCGTTCTCTGCTTGGCCGAGTCCGCGACGCGCCGACGGCCTTCGAGGAGCTCCCGCCGCTCCTCGACACCCGTTGCACGGACCGAGGTAGGCTCGATCGCGAACGCCTATGAGACCGCAGCGAGCCTTGCCTACAAGCTGCTCTACGGGGTCGGTTTCACCCCCTGGGAGCAGATGGCAAAGTCGCCTCTCATCAGCGAACAGATCTCCGCGCTGTTCGAGCGCGAGGAGGGAGGACGTCAGCCGTATATGGCCGAGCCCCCGACCTCGGCTGCGGGAGCGGGATCTGGGCGGTCAAGCTCGCAGCCCGGGGTGGCAGGTCACGGGTGTGGATTTCGTCCCGAAGGCCCTGCGCCGGGCGCGCGAGCGAGCGGCGGAAGCCGGTGTCGAGCTGAAGCTGCTCGAGGGCGACGTGACAGCGCTCGCGAGCGCGGGCGTCGGCTCCGGCTTCCAGCTGCTCGTGGACTTCGGCTGCTTCCACGACGAGCTGAGCGATGCGCAGCGCGCGGAGGAGGGTCGGGGAAGCGACCGCGGCCGCCGCCCCCGGTGCCAGCCTCCTCCTGATGGCGTGGGCTCCGGGGCGAAGGGGGCCCCTCCCGCGTGGCGCGAGCCGCTAGGAGATCGAGGCCGCCTTCCCTGACTGGAAGGTCATGGGCGAGAAAGCCATGGACGTTTCAGGAGCGCCGAAGTATGTGAGCAGAGCGCGGCCGCGCTTCTACCGGTTCCGGCGGAACTGAGCGCCCAGCCAACCGCTCCGCCGCCGGTCGCCTCGCGCCCCGTGGGATACTCCCCCGCCTCAAGCGAAGGCAGGGGCCAGCCGGCCATGGGCGGCGCGCAGCTCTTCGAGCTCGACGCTGAAGCTCGTGCCGGCGATCGCGACCTCCAGCGAGTGGCCGCCCACGGTTCCGAAGACGTCGAGCGGCGTGCGCTCGGCCAGGCGCTCGAGCGCCTCCCGGGGGCCGGACACTACGAAGCCGCCCGGCCCCTCGCCGAACAGGTGCCGCAAGGGATCGTCCGAGGGGCCGATGTCGAGTGCCGCGCCGATCTCGCCCGCCAGGCAGCAGTCCGCCACCGCGACCAGGAAGCCCCCCTCCGCTATGTCGTGGGCGCTCGAGAGCTCTCCGGCCCGGACGGCCTCCCGAACCGCGTCCTGAGCACCACGGATCTCGGCCGGGTCGACCTGCGGGAGGTCGTCGGGCAGAGCCTCGCCGCGCAGCTTCCAGAGCTCGCCGCCCGGCAGGTGAGGCGCGAACTCGCCGCAGATCGCCACGGCGTCGCCCTCGCGCGAGAACCCGAGCCAGCCCGCCCGCGTCGGGTCCGGCAGCGTGCCAACCATCCCTACTATCGGGGTCGGGTAGATCGGGCCCTCTGGGCCCTCGTTGTAGAGCGAGACGTTCCCGCCGACGACGGGCACGCCGAGGCCGCGGCAGCCGTCGGCCAGCCCGCGTACGGCCTCCGAGAGCTGCCAGGCGATGTGCGGCCTCTCGGGGTTGCCGAAGTTGAGGCAGTTGGTCAGTCCGAGCGGCTTCCCACCGACGCAGGCGAGATTCGAGGCGCTCTCGAGCACCGCCTCTAGCGCGCCCGCATACGGGTCGCAGGCCACGCGGCGGCCGTTGCCGTCGATCGACACGGCAATCGCCCCCCGGCCCCCGTCCGGGGCGAGCTGAAGCACGGCGGCGTCGCTCTCCTCGGGGCGCCGCACCGTGCGCGACTGCACCACCGAGTCGTACTGCTGGAAGAGGGGACAGCGTGAGCTCAGGTTCGAGGAGCCGATCAGGGCGAGCAGGCTCTCGCGCGCGTCATCGCCGGCGAGGCTCGGCTCCGGCGCCGGGTAGAGGGGCTCGGTGGGGCGCTCGGGCCTCAGGTCGTACAGCGGGGAGTCGTCCACAAGCGCCGCGACAGGCATCTCGCCCCGAAGCTCGTCGCCGTCGAAGACGCGCAGGCTGTCGCCCTCCGTCACGCGGCCGATCTCGGTGGCCCGCACCTCCCAGCGCTTACAGATCCCGAGCACCTCGTCGAGCCGCGCGGGCTCCACGACGCACAGCATCCGCTCCTGCGACTCGGAGATCATGATCTCGAAGGGCTCCATGCGGGGCTCGCGCAACGGCACCCGCGAGACGTCGAGATCGATCCCCACGCCGCCCTTGGACGCCATCTCCGACGAGCTAGAGGACAGCCCCGCCGCGCCCAGGTCCTGAAGCGCTCGCAGCGCGCGGCGCTCGAGCAGCTCCAGGCAGCACTCGAGCAGCTTCGATTCCTCGAAGGGGTCGCCGATCTGCACGCTCGGGCGCTTCTCATCGCCCTCGCCCAGTTCGGTGCTCGCCAGTACGGAAGCGCCGCCTATCCCGTCGCGGCCGGTGCGCGCGCCTAGCAGGACAACGAGGTTGCCGACACCCGCCGCGGCGCTCCGTATCAGCCGCTCGCGGGGGGCGATCCCCACGCACATCGCGTTCACCAGGCAGTTGTGCTCGTAGGGCGCCTCGAAATAGACCTCGCCGCCCACTGTGGGAACGCCTACCGAGTTGCCGTAGTGGCCGATCCCACTCACCGCGCCGTCGAATAAGAAGCGCGGTCGCGTGGAGTCGAGCTCGCCGAAGCGGAGCGAGTCGAGCACGGCGATCGGCCGCGCGCCCACCGCGAAGATGTCCCTGAGGATCCCCCCCACCCCGGTGGCGGCGCCCTGGAAGGGCTCGATCGCGCTCGGATGGTTGTGAGACTCCACCTTGAACGCGATCGCGAGACCGTCGCGCAGATCGACCACGCCCGCGTTCTCCCCTGGGCCCATCAGCACGCGCGGCCCCTCGGTGGGCAGCTCGCGCAACAGCTTGCGCGAGTGCTTGTAGGCACAGTGCTCCGACCACATGAGCGAGAAGACCGCGAGCTCGAGTGCGTTCGGCTCGCGCCCGAGACGCCCGACGATCTTCTCGTACTCGGCGTCGGTGAGGCCGAGCTCGCGATGCGGCGCCGCCGCCTGGGTCACGCGGCTCCCGCGAGGGGTGAGCCCGCGGGACTCAACCCGGAGCGCAGCTCGGAGACATGCGCCACGAGCGAGTCGAAAAGCTTGCCCCCGTCGGTAGAGCCGGTGAGCGGGTCGACGGCGTGCTCAGGGTGCGGCATCAGCCCCAACACGTTCTTCTGCCGGCTGGCGACTGCCGCTATGTCGCGAAGCGACCCGTTGGGGTTGTGACCAGCGGCGTAACGGAGGACGACCTGGCCGCCCGCCTCCAGCTCGTCAAGGATGTCATCGGGCGCGTAGTAGCGGCCGGTGGTGTGCTTCACGGGCATCGAGAGCGAGCCGTCCCTCTCGCAGGCGCGCGTGAACGGGGTGTCGGCGTTCGCCACCTCGAGCTCGACCTGACGGCAGACGAAGCGGAGGCTCTCGTTGGGCAGCAGAGCGCCGGGGAGGAGACCGGCCTCGCAGAGCACCTGGAAGCCGTTGCAGATGCCGAGCACGGGCCCACCGGCCAGCGCGAACTCGCCCACCGACTCCATCACCGCCGAGAAGCGCGCGATTGCGCCGGCCCGCAAGTAGTCGCCGTAGGAGAAGCCGCCGGGGATCACCACCGCGTCGACGCCCTTCAGGTCGGGATCCGCGTGCCACAGCAGCTCCGCCTCGGCGAAGCGCCGGCAGGCGAGCAGCGCGTCGACCTCGTCGCAGCTGCCGGGGAAGCGGATGACGCCGAACCTCACGCCGCGTTGGCTCCCTCCACGACGAGCACTTCGTAGTCCTCGATCAGCGGGTTGGCCAGCAGGCGCTCGCACATCGCCGGGACCTGCGAGGCGTCCTCCACGTCGAGCTCCACGAGCCGCCCCACCCGGACGTTTGACACGTCCTCGAAGCCGAGCGCCGGCAGCGCCCGCTCGACGGCCTGGCCCTGCGGGTCGAGGATGCCCTCCTTGGGGCGGATCAGGACGCGCGCCCGCGTCATGCGGCTCCGCTCCGCTCCAGCCACGCCTTGAACGGCTCGCCCGCGATCCGCTCGTACGCCTCGACGTAGCGAGCGTGGGTGCCGTCCACGACGTTCGAGGGCAGCGGCGGCGCCGGCGGCGTCTTGTCCCACCCCGTCTCGGACGCCCAGTCACGCACGTACTGCTTGTCGAAGCTGGGCTGGGGCCGCCCCGGCCGGTAGCCGTCAGCCGGCCAGAAGCGCGAGGAGTCCGGCGTGAGCACCTCGTCGGCGAGCACGACGGTGCCGTCGGGTCGCCGGCCGAACTCGAACTTCGTGTCGGCCAGCAGGATGCCGCGCTGGCGCGCGTGCTCCGCGCCGAAGCGATAGAGATCGATGGAGAGCCGCCGGAGCTCCTCCAGGAGGGCCCGGTCCCCGACGATCCGGGCTGCCCGTTCGAAGTCGACGTTCTCGTCGTGGTCGCCTGCCTCGGCCTTGGTCGCGGGCGTGAAGATCGGCTCGGGAAGCCGCGCAGATTCCTCGAGGCCCTCCGGGAGCTCGATCCCGCAGACCGCGCCGCTGGCCCGGTAGTCCTTCCAACCCGATCCCGTGAGGTACCCCCGGACCACGCACTCCACCGGCACCATGTCGAGGCGCTCGACGAGCATCGCGCGCCCGCGAGCGTCGTCCGGCACGTCGTTGTACGAGATCAGGTGGTTGGGGCAGAGGCGCTCCGTCCGCTCGAACCAGAAGGCGGACAGGCCGGTGAGCACGCGGCCCTTGTCCGGTATCGGCGTCGGGTGCACCACGTCGTAGGTCGAGATGCGGTCGGAGGTGACCATCAGCAGGCGGTCCTCCCCGACCCCATAGATGTCCCGGACCTTGCCCCGCGAGAGCAGCTGGAGGTCCTGGAGCGCGGCGGCTTCGCTCACAATCCGAGGTTACACAGAGGTCCTGTCGCGACGCTGCGGGTCCTACCTGATGGCGCTAGCCATGCGCGACCTCACCCGGCCCCGGCACGCGCTCGCGCGTGAGAGAATGAGCGTTACGGGGCTACCGAGCCGAGCGCTGCCTCAGGCGCCGTTCCCGACCGACCAGATCACCACGCGGGCCTGCCGGCCCCGCACTTCCATCTCCCGACGTGCACGAGGTCAGAGGCTCGTGGCGGAGCTCCGCGCGCGTGGAGTCGGACAGGAAGATCATGTGCGGAGTCCCCTTGGTCGTGCCCTCGAGGCGCGAGGCCGTGTTGGTCGTGTCGCCGATCACCGTGTACTCGAACGGCTCCTCCGAGCCGACCGTGCCGGCCATCACGGCGCCCGTGTTGAGGCTGACGCCGATGCGGAAGCCGTCGCTGTGGCCCGCCTCCCTGACCCACGCGCGTCGATCAGGGCGTTGTCCTCCGCCGGCTCGGTGGGCTCGATGAACTGCACGTCGTAAGACAGTTTCTCCGATCCCGCGTAGGTTTGCGGGGCCCAAAGCGCTCAGTGCGAGACTCCGCCTGCCCCAAGACCGTTACCTTGAAGCGGCCCCCCCAACCCTGTCAGGTAAGGAGGCACGGCTAGCCGTGCCCTGGGTGCAGGTGTTCGTGGTCTTCCTGGTCTCCCACCTCGTGGGGGACTTCCTGCTTCAGACGCAGTGGCAGGCGAATCACAAGCATGGTGGGCTCCTGAACCCCCGCGCTCGGACGGCCCTCGTCTCGCACATCGCGACCTACATGCTCGCCTTCGTACCCGCCTTCGTCTGGCTGTGGGACAGCCTGGGGGCGGGTGTGCTCGGGATCGCCGCGTTGCTGGCTGTACCTCACCTGATCCAGGACGACGGGACGCTCATCGATCGCTACATGGTGGTAGTCAAGCGCGCCGATCCCCGGGAGCACCCCGCCCTCACGGTGACCGTCGACCAGACCTTTCACGTCGTGGCGCTGTTCCTGACAGGACTAGTGGCCGCCGGCTGAGCGGTACGCCACCGGGACGCACATCGAGTCAGATGGGCCTGGCTGAGGACCGGCAGCCGGGCCCGCACGACTCAGCTCCTCGCGACACGAAGCGGGACTACGCCGAACCGACGATCAGCCCGCGATGGCGTCGAGCCTGGCGACGATCTCGGGAGCGTGGCGCGTGAAGGCCGAGGCGTCAAACACGGCGTCCAGGTCGAGCTCCGGCGCGGCCTGGGCGAGCAGTTCCCGGAACGGAATGCCCTCGTCCCACGCTCGCTGGGCGTTCTCCTGAACGACCCGGTAGGCCTCGTCGCGCCGCCGCCCCGCTTCGACCAGCGCCAACAGGGCACGCTGCGAAAAGAGCGCGCCGTGCGTCACCTCGAGGTTCGCCCGCATGCGGTCGGCGTGTACCACCATGCCGTCCACGAGGCGCACCGCCAGATGCTGGGCGTAGTCGAGCAGAACGGTGGCGTCCGGCAGCGCCACGCGCTCGGCGGACGAGTGCGAGATGTCGCGCTCATGCCAGAGGACCACGTTCTCCAAGCCCGCTTGGGCATAGGCCCGCAGCAGTCGCGCTATGCCGCAGATACGCTCGGCCAGGATCGGGTTGCGCTTGTGCGGCATCGCCGATGAGCCCTTCTGGGCGCCCGCCTCGAAGGGCTCCTCCACTTCCCGCACTTCGGTCCGCTGCAGGTGACGCAGCTCGGTCGCGAAGCGCTCCAGCCCGGCGCCGGCGAACGCCAGGGTCGAGAGCAGCTCCGCATGACGGTCGCGGGCGACGACTTGAGTGGAGACGTCCTCGCGGCCGAGGCCCAGATCTCGCAGCACCAGCATCTCGAACTCGGGACCGTTCGCGGCGTAGGTACCGACAGCACCCGATAGGGCGCCCACGGAGACCTGCTCCACGGCCCGCTCGAGCCGGTGCAGGTTGCGGTCGGCCTCGAAAGCGAAGCCCGCCAGCTTGACGCCGAAGGTCGTGGGCTCGGCATGGATGCCGTGTGTCCGCCCGACGCAGACGGTGGCCACGTGCTCACGGGCGCGGCGAACCAGCGCTGTGCGGTACTCGCGCGCCCCCCCGACCAGAATCAGACCGGCCTGGGCGAGCTGGAGCGCGAGCGCCGTGTCGAGCACGTCGGACGAGGTCAGCCCGTGATGCACCCAGCGCCCCGCCTCCCCGACCGAGTCGGCGACGACGTCCACGAACGAAGCCATCTCGTGCTCGATCTCCCGCTTGCGCCGTTCGAAGGCCTCGACCGTGAACGAGGCGCTGTCCCGGACATGCGCCGCGTCGTCCGGGGGGACGACGCCCTGCTCGGCGAGGGCCTGAACCGCGGCGAGCTCAACGCGCAGCCAGGTCTCGAGCCTGCGCTGCTCCGACCACACGGCACCCATCTCGGGCCGCGTGTAGCGATCGATCACGAGTGGTCCCGACCGAGGACGCAATGCGGCGAAGATTCGCATCCGCCGAACGCGATCGAAATCGAGGGAGGGACCACTAACTGTCGAGAATCTTGGCCGCCAGCACGGCCGCGTTCTTGGCTGCGTCCACTCCCACACAGGCTACGGGCACGCCGGGCGGCATCTGGGAGATGGCGAGCAGCGCATCGAGCCCGCCTGCCACCGACGTTCTGGTGGTCAGCGGGACACCGATCACGGGCAGGTCGGTGTGCGCCGCCACCACCCCCGGCAGGGCGGCCGAGAGGCCCGCCCCGGCGATGATCACCCGCAGTCCCCGCATCTTCGCGTTGCCGGCGTACTCCGCCACGGTCTGCGGGTCGCGATGCGCGCTCATCACCCGCGTCTCGTGGCGGATGCCGCGCTCCTCGAGCTCGTGGCCGGCCTTCTCCATCACGGGCATGTCGCTCTTCGAGCCCATGACGATCCCCACCAGGGGGGCGTCCACGTCGAGCTCGTCGAACTCGTGCTCGACCTCGGTCTCCGTGACCGGCGTGAGCTCGCCCGTCTCAGTGTCCCTCAAGCTCTGGCCTCCGCGCGCTCCACCGCCCGGAGCGCGATGTCCGTGCGCAGCTGCTTGCCCTCGAAGCGGATCCGCTCGGCGGTCGCATAGGCCCGCTGCCGGGCCTCCCCGGGCGTGGCGCCGATCCCGGTCACGTTGAGCACCCGGCCGCCGGCGGTGACCAGCCTGCCGTCCCGCTCGGCCGTGCCGGCGTGCAGCACCTCGACGTTGAGGGACTCCGTGGCGCGCACTCCGACGATCTCGTCGCCCTTGGAGGACGACTCCGGGTAGCCACGCGAAGCGAGGACCACGGTCACGGCCCATTCGTTCGACCATTCCGGCTCCGCGCCGGCCAGGCCACCGGGCCGCGTGGCGCCCTCAAGGAGGTCGAGCAGGTCGGAGCGCAGCCTGGGGAGCACCGCCTGGGTCTCCGGGTCGCCGAAGCGGCAGTTGAACTCCAGCACCTTGGCGCCGTCGGGGGTCATCATCAGGCCGGCGTAGAGCACGCCGTGGTAGGGGGTGCCGCGCCGGCGCAGCTCGTCGACCACCGGCTGGTGGATCGCGCGGGCGATCGCCTCGGCGTGCTCGGGGCCGATCCCCGGGACCGGCGAGTAGCTGCCCATCCCGCCGGTGTTGGGCCCCTGGTCCCCGTCGAAGATCCGCTTGTAGTCCTGAGCCGGGGCCAGCGGCAGGGCCCGTTCGCCGTCGCACAGGGCCAGCAGCGACAGCTCCTCCCCCTCGAGGAACTCCTCGAGCACGACGTCGGTGTCGCCGAAGCGCTTCTCCCCGAAGAAGACGTCGAGCGCCTCCCGCGCCTCGCTCTCGTTCTTGACGATGATCACCCCCTTGCCGGCGGCCAGTACGTCCGCCTTGAGCACCGCGGGGTAGGGGGCGCAGGCCAGATGGGCCGCCGCCTCCTCGCGGTCACGGAAAAGGGTGTGTGAAGCGGTCGGCACCCCGAGATCGCGCATGAGCTGCTTCGCGTACACCTTCGAGCCCTCCAGCTTCGCGGCCGCCGCGCTGGGCCCGAAGGCACGGACGCCCGCCTCCGCCAGAGCGTCGACAAGGCCCGCGACGAGCGGCGCCTCCGGCCCGACGATGACGAGCCGGGCCTCGCGGTCGCGGGCGGCCCGGACGATGCCGTCAAGATCCTCGGCACCCACTTCCAGGCACTCCACCTTGTCGTAGGCGATCCCGGCGTTCCCCGGAGCGCACATGACCTCGGGCCCTTGGGGGCTGCGCAGCAGCGCGCGGACCAGCGCGTGTTCGCGGCCGCCGCCGCCGACGACTAGGACCCGCTTCATGGTGGGTGCCTCAGAGCGATGCGATGAAGTCCTCCACCGGGATCGCGGGCAGCGATTCGTAGCGCGCCGTCCCGCGCGAGCCGAGCTCCAGGGAGACCTTCGCCATCGTCTGCTCGTCGGGTGCCTCGACGATGTTCACGAAGTCGAAGCGGCCCAGCACCGCCCACTGCGCCTTCACGGTTGCCCCGAGCTGCTCGATCTCCTTGTTCACCTCGCGGATTCGCGACGGGTTGTTCTTGATCGTTTGGACGCCCTCGGGGTTCAAGGTGCTCAGCATGACGTAGGTGGGCATGAAGAAAGGTCCTTTCGATCGCTCAGCCGTGACTTCTCGCATCTTTCGCGACCGCGCGCAAGCCGGGTAGGGTCGGGGCGTGCTGGGCCGCCTGTACGACGCCACCTGGGGCCGGTTGTTCGCCTGGGGATATGACCGGTTCGCGGCCCCGGCGGAGAAGGGCGGACTCAGCGACATGAGGCATGAGCTGCTGTCGCCGGCGAGCGGGCGCTGCCTCGAGGTGGGCGCCGGCACCGGGCTGAACCTGGAGCACTGGCCCGATACGGTCGACGACCTCGTGCTCAGCGAGCCCGACCCGCACATGGTCGCCCAGCTGCGCAAGAAGCTCGATCGCTCCGTCGAGGTGATCGAGGCGCCCGCCCAACGCCTTCCCTTCGACGACGACTCCTTCGACACGGTCGCGCTGACGCTGGTCCTGTGCACCGTGCCCGATCCCGAGGGGGCCCTGCGTGAGATCGATCGAGTGCTCAAGCCGGGCGGCCGCTTCCTGTTCCTGGAGCACGTGCGGGCGGAGGAGCCCGGTCTGGCTCGCTGGCAGGACCGGCTGCACACGCCCTGGTATCTGTTCGGCGACGGTTGCCATTGCAACCGCGACACGCTGCACACGATCCAGACTTCCTCCTTGGAGCTGGAGGACGCCGAGCGCGGGAAGCTGCCCAAGGCCTTTCCGCTTGTGCGCCCGATGGTCAGGGGTTCCGCGCGTGCTGGAGCAGCAGCCACGTGAAACGCCCGGGCCGCGCGGGGCAGCAGCTGGCGCAGCGGGCGGCTACGCGAGCTCAGAGCTCGATCTCGGGATGGCGTGAGCTCAGGTGCTCCGCGAGCGCCGCGCGCACGCGTCGCCGCTCCTCCGAGCTCGCCATCCGGTAGCGGCCGAGAAGATCCTTCTGGCCCTCCAATGGCAGCCCGGCGATGTCCCAGCGCACGACGAGGCGCTCGAAGAGGAACTCCAACCGCCGCTGCCAGCGGTCCTCGGAACTGGCGGCAGGGCGTGCGTCGAGCTCGGCCAACTGTCGCAGCGTTCCCGCGCTCAGCTCGTCTCGCAGCGTCAGGACGTTGCCTTCGCCGTCGGGGTAGTCGCTGGCCGCAGCCGGGGGGGCGCCGCCCTCGCGCCGGCGACGTCGAGCTCGCTTACCCACGTGCTACGAACAGCTCCTCGAGCGCGACCGCCAGTCGCCGCGGTCGTGCCATCCCTCGGCTCTCATTCCGGCCCAGAGCGTAGACGGACGCTAGCCCTCCATGCCGGTCGACTCGTGCGACGCTCCGACGGGCTTCGACTCCGGCGAGCCACGTTGGCGCAGGTAGACGGCGAGGATCGCCATCGAGGCAACCGCCAGGAACTCGGACTGCCAGTTCTGGAGCGTGGTCTGCCAGAAGTGCGCACTTCCGAGATACGAGCCGAACGACACCGCGTCCTGATGGTGATCGAAGCGCTCGGCGTTGAAATCGATCCGGCCGGTCACCGCCTGGGCGAACCAGGACCCGACCCAGATCGTGCCCATCACGAGCACCAGCGAGTTCGAATAGAGCCGGGTGCGGAAGCCGCCGCGGCGCGCCCAGGACGGGGAGCGCGGATGAGCGTGGTCCACCACCCGTTGCTCCTCGTCGCTTTCGATGCCGTGCTTGCCCAGCTCCTTCGACTCAGGCGATCCGCGCTGAACGAGGAACACCGTGAGCAGGATGAACAGCGTGAACTGGAGGTACTCCGACTGCCAGTTCTCCATCACCGCCGCGCCGAAGGAGGACGAGGTCACGAACCGACCGAATGAGATCGTCGACGAGCCGTGCTGGATCTGCTCGGAGTTGAACTCGTGATAGCCGGCGATCGCCTGCCCAACGATCGCCCCGAAAAAGAGGAGCAGGAAACCGAGCGTCAGCCCGTTCTCGTACAGGAAGCTGCGCGCGCGCGCGTTCATAGGTGCAGGAACCCGACGACCGAGTAGAAGACGAGGCCGGCGACGATCACCCCAAGGGTGAAGATGAAGACGGTCCTCACCTCACGCCTCCAGCTCGCACTGGTAGGGCATGCCGGGTTGGGGCTTGCAGCCGGCCGCGCTGACCTTCCAGCCCTTCGGGGTCTCCTCGAGGAAGACCGCCGCGCCTCCCCTGAGCTTGGCCTGGGCCGAATCGATGTACACCTGGACGTCTGCAACCGGAGCCGCCGGGAGCCCCAGCGACAGGATCGCCTTCCCGCACGCCTTCTTCTCGCCTTGCTCGACCGCTGAGACGGCGTCCGGCGAGAGCTCGTCGCAGGCCGCCGCGCCGTCGTGCCGAGAAAGGGCCGCGATGAAGCGCTGGACCGATCCCTGGGCGTCGCGCTCCTTGCCCGTGGTCCCGCAGCCGCAGAGGGCAAGCACGAGGACCGCGATCGCTGCCAGGCGGAGGCGCATCGCCCCCGACCCATACCCGGCGGGAGGAAGCCTTACGCGCGCTCAGGATGCCCCGTGAGTGCAGCCTCCGGAGTGCTGACCGGCTCGGCGGGCTAGTCCACGCCCTCGCGAGCATGACGGCCCCTCCGGGTCCTATGAGCCGGGATTAGACAGCCGCCGGCTGCGCAGCGCCCACCTTGGCGAACGTCAGCCGGCCGTCCGCCGCGTCCACCTTCACGCGGTCGCCCGCGGCGAACTCGCCCTCGAGGAGCTTCAGCGCCAGCTTGTCCACCAGCTGCTTCTGAATCACCCGCTTGAGCGGACGGGCGCCGTAGGTCGGGTCGTATCCCAGGTTGCCCAACAGGGTGCGGGCGTCGCCGGTCAGCTCGATCTCCACGCCCTTCTGGCGCACGCGATCGACCAGCTTCTCGACCTGGAGCTCGACGATCATGGCGATCTCCTCGCGCGAGAGCTGATGGA